>CAYNIH010000028.1:0-17139 GCA_964397115.1 uncultured Roseivirgaceae bacterium
AGGTATCAATGATTCGGTCGTCCACTTTTATTGTGCCGGAGGTTGCCTGGTAAAAACGCATCAGCAGGTTAATGATGGTTGATTTACCCGAACCGCTCTGACCCACCAGGGCAACTTTTTCACCCGGCTTGATTTCGAAATTTAGTTTTTTCAAAACGGGGAAATCAAGACGGCTTGGATAGGTGAACGAAACATCTTCGAAGAGGATTTTACCATGAAGCTTCGGTATAGGCTGCTGGGCAGAATCTGCCTCGCCCTCCTGCTCCAGCAATTCGAGGAGCCTTTCGGAAGCACCGATGGAGCGCTGCAGTTGCGTGTAGATGTCGCCCAGGCCGGCAATGGAACCACCAATAAATGAAGTGTAGATAATGAATGAGAACAACATGCCTACCGACAGCGCACCGCTTTGCACCAGGGTGGCGCCAAACCAGCCCACAGCAACGATACCACCAAACAAGGCGAAGATGGAGAAGGAAATAAATAGGCCGCGGTATTTTGCCGTGCGCACCGCAACCGATACGACATCGGCCAGCGATTTGCCGTAGCGCAAAATTTCAAATACCTCGTTGGTAAAAGCCTTTACTACTTGAATGGATTGTAACGACTCTTCTACAACAACATTGGCTTCGGCAAGTTTATCCTGGGTTTTCTTTGAAAGTTTCCGTATGTACCTGCCAAAAAGCAAAGCAAGCACCACCAGCACCGGAAAGGTGAGCAGCATAAATGCCGTGAGGGTAGGGGCCAGATAAAAAATTACGGCTCCGCCTAAGACCAAGGTGAGCGTTTGCCTCAGTAATTCGGCAAGCGTAAAGGTAAAAGTGTCCTGCAGTGTGCTTACGTCCGAAGTTATCCGGCTCATCAACTCGCCTACCCTGCGGTTGTCAAAAAAACTCAGCGGCTGCCAGATTACTTTTTCATAAACACTTCTGCGGATGTCGGCCAGGGTGCGCTCACTGGTTACGGAAAATGTATAAACGCGGGTGAATGAAAAGATCGCTTGCACGAATAGAATCAACAGCAACACACCGGCTATTTGGTTTATGCTGCCGAAGTAGGGCACCGGTTTCCCGGAGGCAACATCAAGCAATTGGCCAGCGAAGTACGGAAAAGAGAGCAGCGTTGCGCTGGAGAGCACCAGTGAAGTTAGCCCCAGAATGAAAAGCCAGCGGTACGGCCATACAAAGCGAAATATCCCGAACAGTTTTTTAAGGTTGGACGGGTTAATCGGCCGCTTCTCTTCTTTACTTAGGGGTTCACGGATGCCCTTTGCCATGTTGGTGCGGATATGGTACCGGAAAGTGAAAATTCAACGGGTTTTCCAAGAACTATTTCCTGCCCGCCTTCAATAGAGTAGGATGTGAGGGTGATTTTATTGTTTAACTCCTTAAATTCCAGAATCATCATACGCGACCCTTTTATCAGCAAACTTTCTTCCCGGTAAAGGGCTTCAATTCTGCGGATGTTCCTCGGTAAATTCTGGTAACGAATGGTAAGCCACGCTACCGGCAGGCTGGCATTACCGGTAAAGGTGCGGGCGGTGAGGTTGGTTTTCTCATCGGCCTGCTCTGTCATTGTGTAGTTGCTAAGGAAAGCGGGCTTGTTCAGGGAGTTTAGTGAACTAAAAATATCAAGTTCTTTCATCCACGCAGTGGTATCAGCCGGTGTTAACGCAATGGTTTCTTCATGGCCGTTCATTTGAGCTTTCTTGATAAGGGTAGCCCTTGCTTCGGTAAGGAGTGTTGCCTGAGCATGAAGCAGGCTGTCTATCGGAAAATAGCCGGATGAATGGGTTACTTCCTTACGGCAGGCAGTTCCCATAAGCAAAACCACTATGGAAAAAAATTTAATCCGCTTCAATAAGCACATGGCCGGTCATTTCTTTTGGAATGGGCAATCCCATCAGGGTTAGAATGGTTGGAGCAAGGTCGCCAAGTTTTCCGTTTTTGATTTTGCCCCGGTATGCTGCATCGATAAGGATGCACGGCACCAGGTTAGTGGTATGGGCTGTGTTGGGTGAGCCGTCATCGTTAATCATGCAATCGGCATTTCCATGGTCGGCAATGATTAATGTGGTGTACCCGTTTTTCAGGGCGGCCTCAGTAACCTTACCGGCACAAAAGTCAACCGTTTCGCAAGCTTTAACGGCAGCTTCGAATACACCGGTATGCCCTACCATGTCGGGGTTGGCAAAGTTCAGGCAGATAAAATCGGCTTCATTTTTCTCCAACTCCGGAATAATCTTGTCTTTGATTTCGAGGGCGCTCATTTCGGGTTTTAGATCATAGGTGGCTACTTTGGGCGAGGGGCATAGAATGCGTGATTCACCCGGAAACGTTTCCTCGCGGCCACCGGAGAAAAAAAACGTAACATGGGGATACTTTTCGGTTTCGGCTATGCGGATTTGCTTTTTGCCGTGTTTTGCCAAAACCTCTCCCAGCGTATTTTCAAGGTTATCTTTATCAAAAAGGATTTTCACCTTCTTAAAGGTATCATCGTAATTGGTAAGGGTTATGAAAAAAAGATCAAGAGCGGCCATGTTGTATTCATGAAAATCCTGTTGCGTCAGGGCCATAGTTATCTGACGGCCCCGATCGGTGCGGAAATTAAAACACAGCACAACATCTCCTTCTTTAATGGTAGCCACCGGTTTTCCGTTCTTTACCACTACAATGGGTTTTATAAATTCATCGGTAATATTCTCGCTGTAGGATTGCTCCACACCCTGAAGCACATCAGCAACCGGTTGTCCTGCGCCATGCACCAGTAAATCATAGGGAAGTTTTACACGTTCCCACCGCTTGTCGCGATCCATGGCATAGTAGCGGCCAACCACACTGGCAATCGTTCCGGTTGTTTTGCGAAGATGGTTTTGCAAGTCGCTCAAAAAACCTAATCCGCTTTTCGGGTCGGTGTCGCGCCCATCGGTAAATGCGTGAATGAAAAGGTTGTTGATGCCCTTGCTATGCGCAAGTGTACAAAGGCCTTTGAGGTGGTGAATGTGCGAGTGTACGCCTCCGTCAGAAACCAATCCGATGTAATGTACTGCCTTGTTGTGTTGCAAGGCATATGTAAATGCTTCGTTCAATAGAGGGTTAGCGTTTAACTCCCCTTCATCAATGGCCTTATTTATGCGCACCAGGTCCTGGTACACCACCCGGCCCGCCCCGATGTTCATGTGCCCAACTTCCGAATTTCCCATTTGCCCTTCGGGCAGGCCTACCGCCAAACTGGATGCCTCCAGGCGGCTGTTGGGATAGGCCGGATAAAGTGAATCCATGAATGGGGTATGGGCCCGGTCAATTGCCGAAACCTCTTTGTTGGTTGCTATTCCCCAGCCATCCAGGATCATCAACAGCACTTTTCTGTTCATCATTTATCAGCTAATCTGCAAATATACCAGTTATGCTCACCCACCCGGTGGGTTACTTATCTGGTTTATGCGAATCCATGCCTGCGGTCAGATGATTATTCCGAAAGGAACCGCTTTGTGGCATAATTTTGGGTTAAATTGCACTCGATGATAAGGCTTCTTTCCATATTTTTTCTTGCTTCAGTCTTTGTCCTTTCGGTCAGGGCACAAAATGCCGATGTCATTGCACAAGTTACTGAAGCGATAAAAGCCGGCAGCGCAAAGGAATTAACCAGGTTTTTGAACCCCACGGTTGACGTAACCATTGAAGGGAAGGTTGAAAATTACAGCAAGGCGCAGGCCGAGTTTGTATTGCGCGATTTTTTCAAGGCCCATCCCCCAAGCGAATTCACCATTATTCATCAGGGGCAATCCAAAGGCGGCCAGCCGTTTGCCATTGGCCAGTATAAGAGCCAGAGCGACACCTACCGGGTTTGGATGAAACTAAAAGCGGAGGGCAATCAGCAGTTCATCCAGGAAATTTCTTTCGTCAGGCAATAGCCTTCCTCACCGGGGCCATCTATTTTTACGCGGTGCGTCCATCCTACATTACCGATCAGTTTCTAAACCAGTTTGTGCGCTCTGCCCTTGCCGAAGATATGGGCAGCGGGGATCATTCTACGCTGGCAGCAGTTGATGCGGCAAAGCAGACGGCCGCACGCCTGCTCGTTAAGGAACCGGGCATTATTGCCGGGGTAGAGCTGGCTACCGAAATTTTTTCGAGGTACGATTCATCACTCAGCGTAATGGTACACTGCCCCGATGGCAGCGCGGTTAAAGCAGGAGACATTGTGTTCACGGTTGAAGGTCCTGCGCAGTCTATTCTTACTACCGAGCGCCTGGTACTTAACTGCATGCAACGCATGAGCGGAATAGCCACCTATACCCGAAGCTTGGTAAACCTTATTGAGGGTACAAAAGCCAAGGTGCTGGATACGCGGAAAACCACACCGAACTTTCGGCTGCTGGAAAAGTGGGCAGTGGCTACCGGAGGAGGAAAGAACCATCGGCTGGGGTTGCACGATATGATCATGCTAAAGGACAATCACATTGATATGGCGGGAGGAGTGGAACAGGCGATCAATCGGGCAAAAATGTATCTTCGTGCCCGAAAACTGGAATTGGAAATTGAAGTTGAGGTGCGAAATCTTAACGAACTGAAGCAGGTGTTGAATTGCGGGGGCGTAACGGTAGTGATGTTTGATAACATGAGTGTAAGCGAACTAAGAGAGGCTGTACATCTGGTTGACGGCCGATGTTTAACCGAAGCCAGTGGTGGCATTAATGAGCGGGCCATTCGTGCCGTAGCCGAATGCGGAGTGGACTTTATTTCCGTTGGCGCACTTACCCATTCGGTGAAGAGCCTTGATATGAGTTTGAAAGTATTTGGATAGCTGATGATATGATAGTTAAAACAAAAAATTATAAACTCGAAAAAAAGACGTACATAAACCTGGCACTGAAAAGTGTACTGAAACAGCAGGGATGGATTGCCGTGCTGGCCGCAACAGCCATCAGCGCTGGCTATTTCTGGATCCCGAGCATCTGGTGGTTTATTGTTGCCATCATCGGCCTTGGCTTATATGTGTTGTTCTGGTGGATACAATTTTTTGGTGTAACTCAACTGGAGCAGGGAAAGATGTTGTTCGAAAAGTTTTCGTACGAGATAACCAGCCAGCAGATTGTAATGAAGTTAAATCCCCGCGAAGGAATGCCGCTGAAATGGGACCAGATAAAGCGTGCCTCCATCGGCAAGGATTATTTCGTGCTGTTTGTTAACAAAGCCCAGCTTATTTACCTGCCCTTTAAGATTTTTAATACCGAAAACGAGCGCAAGTTTCTGACAAGCATACTTAAAACCAAGGGCTACATTAAGTAAAAGCGGCAACAGTATAATGAGCAGGCCTTCCGGATTGGCGTAAACCCTTGAGGCATGAAAGGCTCATCATTTGAAGAAGCAAGAAAAAAGATCTACCGGTATTGCGCCTACCAGGAACGGTGCCACCAGGAAGTAAAAAACAAATTGTATGAACTGGGGCTTGCTACCGGCCAGGTAAATGACCTGCTGGCGCACCTGATTGCCGAAGGCTTTCTGAACGAAGAGCGCTTTGCCAAAGCATTTGCCGGTGGGAAGTTCCGGCTGAAGAAATGGGGAAAGCTTAAGATTGTTCATGAACTGCAAGCCCGCGGCCTAACCCCCAACTGCATTCGCATTGCCCTGCGGGAGATTGACGAGAGCGCCTACCAGAAAACGTTGAGCCTGCTGGTTCGGAAAAAGATTGGCGAGTACCCGGCCGAAAATCCATTCAAGTTGCGCGATAAAATTGCTAAGGCCATCATCCTGAAAGGATTTGAGCCCGACCGCGTATGGGAGGAAGTGAAAGCACAACTTCCCGGGTAAACGGTTTTGTTGGCTTTACGACAATTTACCCGAAGTTCTTTTGCCAACTTTAGGCAAAAAACGAATGATGAAGGCAAGCATACAAATACTGGGTATTTTCATGGCCGGGGTACTGTGTGCCCAAACCGCAGAACAGCGCATCAGGCAATTTAACCTGAAAAACAATCTGGCTATCCAGGGATACGACCCGGTAAGCTATTTCGACAGCAAGCCGGTTGAAGGCAAACCGGAAATCGCCTATACACACATGGGAGTTACCTACCGGTTTGCCAATACTGAAAACCTTAACCGGTTCAAAGCCAATCCCGAAAAATACGAACCGGCTTATGGCGGGTGGTGTGCCTATGCCATGGGCGAGAGTGGGGAGAAAGTAAAAATAGATCCGGAAACGTATAAGATAATTAATGGAAAGGTGTACCTGTTTTACAACTTCTGGACGAACAATACCCTCACCACCTGGAACAAAAACGAAAGGCAACTTAAAGAAGCTGCCGACCACAACTGGGCAAAAATCATCCATTAAGGGTAAAAATACCCATATCACAGGGTTTTATTTTTCGTGTGCTTTTCCGTTATCTTTGCAAATCTGCGCTACCCTATGAAGCTTACTACCGCCTGCTGCAACATCTTGGAGCAGCTTACTGGCTTGGTTGAACAAATCACTCCCGAGCATTTTTCAATGCCCGTTCCTGCTCTTGGCAACAGCACCATTGGTCAGCACCTGAGGCACACAATCGAGTTTTTTATTTGCCTGGAAAACGGATTTGAAAAAGGAATAGTTAACTACGATAAGCGCCAGCACGATAAAACCATTGAAAACGATAAGGTTATTGCGCTGGCAACCCTTGCCTCGATAAAAAAATTTATCCAATCGCATCAGGCCGATAAGCTACTGAAACTTGAAGTAAGCTACGACTTTAAAAAAGAGGACTTCGCGGAGGTTCAAACCAACTTTACCCGCGAACTGGTTTACAACATTGAACATGCCGTGCACCACATGGCCATTATGAAAATCGGGATTCGGGAAGTAGCGCCTTACATTTCCCTTCCGGCAGATTTTGGAATAGCTGCCTCCACCATCCGTTACCAGGAAAAAGCAGCTCTGGCTTCATTTTAATGCTGAAATGCGCTTCTTAAAAAGATTGCTGAAAAGCAATTTTGTTATTCGGCTAAAGAGCTGGGAGTACTGGCCGTTCGGGATTTTTCAGTTTCCGGTAATTCTGTATTGGCTTTGGTTATCGGCAAAGGCAAGATCGCTGATGTTTTTCTCTGCCTCCAACCCGGGCATACCGTTGGGAGGAATGTATGGCGAATCCAAATATGATATTTTGATGAAAATACCCGCCCACCTGCGGCCAAAAACATTGCTGATGAAGTTTCCGGTTACCACTGAACAGGTGTTGGGTGAAGTGGAACGTAGTGGACTGACCTTTCCGCTGGTGTTTAAGCCAGACGTTGGCGAACGGGGCTTTATGGTGGAGCGGATTTTTTCTGCTGCCGATGTAACAGCCTATTGCAGCAAGATCAAAACCGATTTTCTGATTCAGGAACTGGTTGATCTGCCCGTGGAGTGCGGAGTGTTTTATATCCGCAAGCCAGCCGATGCCATGGGAAAGGTTACCTCACTTAACCTGAAAAAAATGCTTACCGTTACCGGTGACGGCCAGCGTTCTCTGCGCGAACTGATTTTGGACAATGAGCGATCCAAACTGCAATGGGAACGACTGAAAATTAAATATCACGACAAGTTGAACACGGTGCTGCCTGCCGGAGAAACCTGGGAAGTCAATTCCATCGGCAACCATTGTCTGGGCACCAAGTTCCTCAACGGAGAGCAATATATTACGCCAGCGTTGGTGCAAACCATTGATGCCATCAGCAAACAGGTTGATGGATTTTATTACGGACGATTTGATTTACGATGTGAAAGCCTGCAGGCCCTCTATGACGGCCGCATCCAGATTATGGAACTTAATGGCTGTGGTGCCGAGCCTGCCCACATCTATGAGCCCGGCTTTCCGTTGTTCAAAGCCTGGCTTACAATCTTTCGGCATTGGGATGAGATGTACCGCATCAGCGTGAGCAATTTTAAAAACGGAGTAAAGTACGCAACGTTAAAGGAAGGACTGACTATTTACCGCAGGTATAAAGCAGCCATTGCGTAGAAAATCTTGCAATCAAAACGTTATCTTACCCGATGGATTATTCTTCATCAGCCGCAGGCTGCGCACTTTTTCACCAACGGTAACGTGCACCAGGTTCGACTGGTCTTCATAAATTTCGGTTACGATGGAGTTGAGTACCTCAATAGTCCTCCACTTTTTTACCGAGCGTACCTGGATGTAGCAAAGAAGGGCATCGCCTTCAACTTCTGTTCCCAAGAAATTCAATGCTTGTTTTTTGTTATCCAATGAAACAGAAAACCGTTGAAGGACATAATCTTTCACCAGTTCATCGGTGGTTGACTGAGCCGGGTTTAACAGGTCGAGATCAGGACTGTTTTGCTGGGTGCGGATGGAGGTTTCCAAATCATCGGTAAAAATCCGCATGATGATTTCGAGTTCACGCTCTTTTTCGTCATGCACAATATCGGTAACCGATACGTGCAACGGATGCAGCACAGACAAGATCCAGGATAAAATTACCGGCACAACCATCGCTCAATATTACAAACAAAAGCCAGTCCAAACCGAAAGTAAATTTTTGTCCGGCATTTTCGTTTATTACCGTTATGTTTACAGGTTGAAATAAGGTTTGAATGAGCGAATTTGAACTTTACTTTGGTCTTGGCAAAAACCATATCCTCGATTACAAAAACGGGTATGATCACATCCTGTTTGTAGTGGCCCTGTGTGTGCTTTACGTTTGGCGCGATTGGAAACGGGTGTTGATACTCGTTACGGCATTCACCATCGGGCATTCCATAACGCTTGCCCTGGCAACGCTTAATATTGTGTCGGTGCATCCTGATCTGATTGAGTTTCTGATTCCGCTTACTATTTTCATCACGGCCCTGACCAACCTGTTTAAAGGCGAGCAGCAGGTTTCATCCCGCGCGCTTTGGCTCAGTTACGGCTATGCACTTTTTTTTGGCCTCATTCACGGGCTGGGTTTCAGCAATTACCTGCGCAGCATCCTGGGCAAAGACCGCGGCATTGTATCCCAGCTATTTGCCTTTAATGTAGGTCTTGAGTTCGGCCAGATAATAATTGTTATCGTGTTCCTGACAATGGCGTTTATTGTAATTGACTTGTTCTCGGTAAACCGCAGAGATTGGAAACTGGTGGTGTCATCGCTGATAGCCGGCATGGCGCTGGTGCTGATGAAGGATAAAATTTTCTGGTAACAAAACTCAAAAAGAAATGATGAGAAAACTAGGAGTTGTAATGGTGGTGGCATGCGCTACCCACGTTTGGGCGCAGGAGTCCGCCAAATGGCAGGGTAAATTTGAGCAACTCGAGCAGTTGCTGCCAACACCCAACGAATACCGAACAGGCTCTGGTTCGCCTGGCCCCCGGTACTGGCAGCAAAAAGCCGATTATGAAATTGCCGTTGAACTGAACGACAACAACCAGTCGGTTTACGGAAGAGAAACCATCACCTACCATAACAACTCACCCGAAACGCTGACTTACCTATGGCTGCAACTCGACCAGAACATCCTGGCGAAAGACAACCTGACGACAAGGACTGCCACAACCCGGCTGCGCGATTCTACCGCAGCCAAATCGCTGGCCGGATCATTAGGCCTTTATGATTTTGATGGCGGTCATAAAATTAAATCAGTTAAAGATGCTGGCGGAAAAGCGCTGCCTTATTTTGTAAATAATACCATGATGCGCGTGGACTTGCCCTGGCCGCTGCCGCCCGGCAGCAAGTATGTGTTTTCAGTGGAATGGTCATACAACATAGGCGACCGGATGAAAGACGGACAGCGCAGCGGCCTGGAATATTTCCCGGAAGACGGAAACTATGTTTATACCATCGCCCAGTTTTTTCCGCGCATGTGTGTGTTCGATGATGTAAACGGCTGGCAAAACAAACAGTTCCTGGGGCAAGGCGAGTTTGCCCTCCCGTTTGGCGATTACAAAGTGACAATTACCGTTCCGGCCGATCACATTGTGGCGGCTACCGGCATGCTGCAAAATCCGCAGCAGGTGCTTTCAAAAACCGAACTGGAACGTTTTGAAAAGGCTAAAACTTCGTTCGATAAACCGGTGATCATCGTTACCCAGGAGGAAGCTACAAAAAAAGAAAAAACCCGTGCGGCCGATAAGAAAACCTGGGAGTTTCATGCCGCCAACGTGCGCGACTTTGCTTTTGCCACTTCACGCAAGTTCATCTGGGATGCCCAAGCCGTAAAGATCGGTAACAACACCCCGCTGGCCATGTCGTTCTACCCGAAAGAAGGCAACCCGCTGTGGGAAAAAGAGTCCACGCTGGCGGTAAAAAATACCCTCGAAGTATACTCGCGCATGACCATTGATTATCCGTACCCCGTTGCCATTTCCGTACATGCGGCATCTATCGGTATGGAATACCCGATGATCTGCTTTAATTTCGGAAGACCGAAAAAAGACGGCTCCTACTCAGCTTCCGACCGCCAGCGCATGATTGGCGTAATTGTACACGAAGTAGGGCACAACTTTTTCCCGATGATCATCAACAACGATGAGCGCCAGTGGACGTGGATGGATGAAGGCATCAACAGCTTTGTGCAACTGATTACGGAAATGGAGCGCTACCCGAATGACGGCTGGAGCCGCGGAAAGCCGGAAGCGCTGGTAAACTACATGAAAGGCGATAGGAGCTACCAGCGCCCGCTCATGACCAACTCCGAGCAGGTACTGCAGTTTGGAGCCGAGCAATACCAAAAGGCAGCAACCGGCCTGTACATCCTGCGCGAAACTGTAATGGGTAAAGACCTTTTTGATAAAGCCTTTAAGGAATATGCGCAGCGGTGGGCCTTTAAACACCCCATGCCGGCCGACTTTTTCCGCACGATGGAAGATGCCTCGGCCGTTGACCTGGACTGGTTCTGGCGCGGATGGTTTTATACCACCGATAACGTGGATCAGTCGGTAGATTATGTGAAGTGGTACAGGCTCAAGACGGATCAAACCGATCCGGAGAAAAATGTTTCTACGAAGAAAAGCAGTGCATCCGGGTCGGCAGGCACCAAAACGTTTACTGATTTTGCGGGTGGTCCTGAACCGCTTACCGTGCTGCCCACCGATGAACGCTTCTATGCGGATTTCCGCAGCCGCGTTGACGACAAGGCCATCATCGGCAAATTGCAAAACAAGAATATTTATGAATTAAAACTATCCAATAAGGGCGGCCTGGTTATGCCTGTAGTTATTGAATGGACCTACAAGGACGGCAGTAAGGAAATTGAGCGCATACCGGCTGAAATCTGGAGAACCAACGAACAAACGGTTACCAAGGTGTTTGTTAAGGAGAAGGAAGTAGTTTCGGTGGTGCTCGATCCCTTCAGGGAAACAACCGATGTGAATGCCGCTGATAACGTATTTCCAAAACGAAGTGAGCCATCGAAATTTGATTCCTTCAAGAAGGGGAACTAGCAAACAGGCCGTAGCGTAATTCTCATCGACAAGTGCAAAAATGAAAAACACGTTAACATTAATCTGTTTCATCTTGGCAGGCGCCCTGCACGCCCAGCAGTGGAAAGGAAAATTTGAGCAACTCGACCAGCTCTTGCCCACCCCCAACAGCTACCGCTCCGCTTCGGGCGCACCCGGCCCGGCTTACTGGCAGCAGCGTGCCGATTATGTAATTGATGTGGAGATCAACGATGAAACCCAGGTGCTGTCGGGAAAGGAAACCATAACCTATTACAACAACTCCCCTGAATCGCTTACTTACCTGTGGTTGCAGTTGGATCAGAACATCAATTCACCGGAAAATACACTGGCAAAAACCCGCTCATCTGCCATACGCGATTCGGTACCTGCCCGCTTCATTGCCGGCCCGCTGGGACTATACGATTATAAAGGCGGGTATTCAATTTTAAAGGTTGCCGATAAAGCAGGACAAAAACTTCCGTACACCATTAACAATACGATGATGCGCATTGACCTGCCCCAACCCCTGCGGAGTGGTGAGCAGGTTTCGTTTAGCGTAGATTGGAAGTACAACATCAACGACATGGTGAAAATTTCGGGCCGCAGCGGCATGGAATATTTCCCCGATGACGGCAACTACATCTACTTCATCGCCCAGTGGTTCCCCCGCATGTGTGTGTTCGATGACTACGAAGGCTGGCAGAACAAACAATTTCTTGGTGCCGGTGAGTTTGCCCTCACCTTCGGCAACTACCGCGTGCGCATCACGGTGCCGGCCGACCACATTGTAGGCGCTACGGGGTGGCTGCAAAATCCGAAAGAAGTGCTTACCAAAGAACAACTGGAGCGTTTTGAAAAAGCTCGCCAAACATTTGATAAACCTGTATTCATCGTTACCGAAGAGGAGGCGCGTAAAAAGGAAAAACTTCGCTCTACCAAAAAGTCAACCTGGGAGTTTTATGCCGAAAATGTACGCGACTTTGCCTTTGCCTCATCGCGCAAATTCATCTGGGATGCCATGGCCGTAAAAAACGGCAACAACACCCCGCTGGCGCAGTCGCTTTACCCGAAAGAAGGCAACCCGCTGTGGGCGCAGGAATCCACCCTGGCAATAAAAAATACGCTGGATGTGTACTCGGCACGCACCATTGACTATCCCTACCCCACGGCCTACTCGGTGAATTGGGTAGGTGGCGGCATGGAATACCCGATGATTTCATTTAATGGCGGCAGGCCCGCAAAAGACGGCACTATTCCGGAGCGCACCCGCGTGCGCATGGTGTACATCATCGTGCACGAAGTGGGGCACAATTATTTTCCGATGATTATCAATTCGGATGAACGCCAGTGGACATGGATGGACGAAGGGCTGAATTCGTTCCTGGAGAAGGAAACGATGCGAGAACGCTACCCGCACCTGAACTACACCGAAAACACCCCGAAAGCCATTGTGAATTTTATGAAGGGCGATAAGAACATCATGCGCCCGGTAATGGCCTCCTCCGATAACCAGGGCGCCAGCTTCGGCAACAACGGCTACTCCAAGCCGGCTGCCGCCCTTACTGTGCTGCGCGAAACGGTGATGGGGCCCGAACTGTTCGATAAAGCCTTTAAAGAGTACGCCCAGCGCTGGGCCTTTAAACACCCCAAGCCGGCTGACTTCTTCCGCACCATGGAAGATGCTTCGGGCGTTGACCTGGACTGGTTCTGGCGCGGATGGTTTTACTCCACCGACCACGTGGACGTAACTCTTGACGAAGTGAAGTGGTACCGGATGAACGTAGAGACAACCGACCCGGAAAGCAAAACCAAAAAGGCAAAGCAAGGCGACTTAACCGCGGGAGGGAAAACACCCGGCAAAACCACCGACTTCAGCAACGGCCCGCAGGAATTAACCGTACTCAACACGCCCGAAGATGTGTACCGGGAGTTCCGCAGCCGCATTGACGACAATGCCGTGCGGCAGAAACTGGCCGGCAAAAACCTGTATGAACTGAAATTTGTAAACACAGGCGGCCTGATTACCCCGCTGGTTATTGAATGGACCTTTAAAGACGGCAGCAGGGAAATTGACCGCATCCCGGCCGAAATCTGGCGCACCAACGAAAGCGAAGTAACCAAGGTGTTCATCAAGGAAAAGGAAGTGACCAACATTGTGATAGACCCCAACTTCGAAACAGCCGATGTAAACACGGCCGACAACGTGTTTCCCAAACGCCTTACAGAATCTAAATTCGATCAGTTTAAGAAGGGGGCGAATTAGGGGTGACTGCAGATCCTTGAATTTTTGTTTGCTATTTCTTAGCTTTCTACAACCAAATCAAAAATAAGTCATGAGCAATACGATGCTTTCATCTCTTATTCCGGAAATGGAGGCGGTGCTGAAATCAGAGTATGTCTGGCTCGTGGAAGCCAGGATGGGTCAACGGTTACCAGTTTTGAAAGACAGATTGAGGTCTATGTGAGTAGGCCTAAAGCCAGACGCGCGGAGTGGGTTGAATGTTGGAAAACTATAGAATCATATTGGAGTTTAAGTTATCCGAAATTGCTTTTTGCCGTTTATGAGAAGGATCCTACAAGTGAAACAAAGAATTTTTCAGGAACCTTGGAATACATAAACCCATTGGGACAAACCATAACGTCAAATTATTCAATTAATGTGCGAACCAAAAATGTTCGTATTTCAGAGAACCGCTTTTGTAGAGATTGTTTGAAGGACCTGTACAGACAGTATGGTCACCTGCAACAATATATTTTAGGTTATGCGCCATCGTGGGAGGGTAATCTACACAGCGTTACCACCTACTCAACACCGGGTACCTGTTATTAAATTTTAATATCAAGTTGACTAGGCTAAAACTACTCAAGTTTGCTCTGCTGTTGGAGTTGATCCTGGTTGGGGAGTCAGCTAAGGGAGTTTTTGCACAAAATCAGGAATCTAAGTTGCAAGTTGGTTTTTTGGCTGAATATGTTTTTACAATTCCTACCTTGGTAGATGGCCGGATCGGGGATAAGTTTGTACTGATGGAAACCCCGGAGAATCTGGATGGCTTTCGTATAGGCATATTTAGCCGTTTTCCGTTCAAGAAAAACTTTGCTAACCTCGAACTATCTTACTTTCAGGGATACTCATCCTTTGCACATTACGATTTGCAACCAGAGCCCGATTCTTTATTCCCCGGGGGATGGGATTTTCTGGGTTATTCAGGATTTAAACACAGGATGTTCAAATTATCTGTCGGGTATGGGTTTACCGTTTTCAAGAATTTCACTTTCGATGTCGGCCTGGTTGGGATTTATCAAATGAAGGACATGACCAGTCATCCGGCAGATACCGTGCCCGGGCAATTCCCACGAAATGAAAGAGCAAATTATCTGCTCAGTCAGGCGTTCAGTCCCTTTGTTTTAAGCGGTTATGCACGGGGTTCCTATCAATTCGGACCCCTGAATATTTACCTGATGATTGAACAGAATCTGACAAGTATATTCGGAAAGGTTCGATACAGAGAAGCCGATTACCCCGTGTCTGTTCGTATGCAACTCTGGTCATTAGGTGTTTCTTATACCGTTTTCTCTAAAAAAAGAAAATGAAGTGGATTTGGATATCATTTATCTTTTATTGCACGATTTCAAATGGACAAAGTGTAGAAACTGCAAGTCGCACCTGGGAAATATCAACTTCCTTCTCCTACGGCAGTGAGAACAGCATCGGCAACCCGGGCTTTATGCTGACAAGCGAGTATGAACGTTTTGTTAGTAGCAGTATATCGGTTTCCGGTCGGATTGGTTTCTTTTATTCTGTTGGCGGCTATAATTTTGATGATGATTTTTTGTCGTTCGGCTGCCTTTCGGCCGGTTTATACCTTAGCCACATCAGCCGGTTCAATGAAGGCCGGAGTTATGTGAGGCTATCTGGGGGGCTTTCCTACTTTCATTCTACCTCTCATATAACTTACGAGGCCGTAACAGGTACGTTTGAAACTATAACTGAGGTATTAAGCAAACCAGGCTACGGCCTTTCCCTGGAAGGCGGAAAATTTATTTCGGAACGGTTTGGCTTGGGGGGCTACCTGCAAATTTACAGTTACCAGATTTTTGGCGACATCACCGTGCTGGGTGTTAACGCACGATTCCGAATAAACTAATCTGGGTAACGTTCAAACAACTCAAAGGCTTTTTCCGTCATCCAAACTATTCTTCTGAAAATCTTTTAAGAACGATCATTGTTCTTTCAGCGTCTTTTTTGTCAACAAACAGGTGGTCGTGAAAATAACCAGCAACTACATTACAGCTGATATTTTCGTTGGTCAGTGCTTTCGAAAATGCTGCTGTAAGACCAACTGCTTCTAATGAAGAATGTACGGTCAAGGTAATCCACGCTGCAACAAACGTGTAGTGGAGGTGTAATCTGTCGGCAACTTGTTTTTCTAAAACAACGGTAAGGCCTTCTTCTTCCCTGAAGAAGAAAATAATTTCAGACATTTTAATCTGCCGAAGGTCTTTTGTCGTACAAAAAACGTAGTCGCCTGCCTTTCGAGTTGGCTTTAGTTTTTTTAAAAGTTTGTCTAGGTTTTTTTCTCCTGTCATTTGTTTTATCGTTTGAAATAACACACTGATTCAGGTCATAAAACAACTTACTACTACCGTATTTTTTGGCGACATAACCGTGCTGGGTGTTAACGCCTGCTTCCGGATAAACTAATCAGGGTAACGTTCAAACAGCGCACAGGCCTTCTTCAGGTCCACATTGCCGCCCGAAAGAATAATGCCCACGCGCTTGCCCGAAAATTTTTCTTTCGCCTTCAACACGGCCGCAAACGGCACGGCACATGAGGGTTCAACAATAATTTTCAGCCGTTCCCAGATAAGCCGCATGGCGGCAACAATTTCTTCATCGGTAACGGTAATGATTTCGGTTACGTGGTCGCGGATGATGGGAAAGGTTTTATCGCCCAGCGAGGTGAGCAGCCCATCGGCAATGGTGTTGGCCTGAGCCGTTTCTATTTTTCTGCTTTGCAGCGAGCGGTAGGCATCGTCCGAGCCGGCCGGCTCTCCGGCAATAACCATTGTTTTGGGAGAGAAATATTTTACGGCCAGCAACGTGCCGCTCAGGAGTCCGCCACCGCCAACCGGAGCGAGCAACACGTTCAGCTTAACCGGCACATCTTCAATCAGTTCTTTCGCAGCCGTGGCCTGACCGGCAATCACATCGTAGTTGTTAAACGGGTGCACTTCGGTGGCACCGGTTTTTTTAATGACATCCGCCAGCATGCTCTCGCGCGATTCTACCGTTGGTTCGCACTCAAAAATCTGCCCGCCATACCCGCGCACGCCCCGCTTTTTTATTTCGGGTGCAGTTTTGGGCATGACGATGTAGGCCGGCACGCCCACAATCCGCGCGGCACGGGACACGGCCTGGGCGTGGTTACCGGATGAGTGTGTGGCTATTCCCTTTGCTCGTTGTTCTGGTGTAAGCGATAGAACGGCATTCATAGCGCCCCGCGCCTTGAATGCACCGACCTTTTGAAAGTTTTCGCATTTAAAAAATAGCGAACAGCCGGTCAGCTCATCCAGTCCTGCAGAGGTCATCACGGGCGTACGGTGGATGTAGGGTTTAATCCGGTCGTGGGCCTGGTTAATTGTTTGAGCAGTTATCATTTATCGGAAGTAGATTCGCTTAAGCCAAAGTTCAAAAACGGGATCAATAAATTCAGGTTCCGCCCCGAGAAAATCAATTATCTCCT
>CAYNIH010000029.1:0-17124 GCA_964397115.1 uncultured Roseivirgaceae bacterium
GTATCTTTGAATACTAAAAAAACTCACCCCATGCGCAAGAAACCCAATATTCCCGGCCACTTTTTGTGGGAGTATGATTTGGATACGTTCAATTATGACAAGTCGTACAAGATTGTGATTGAACGCGTCTTGCAGCTCGGAAATTTGGAGGAATGGAGGGAAATTCTGCGCTACTATGGTGAGGAGAAAATTAAGGATACCATTGAGTGGAGCGCTCAATTAGATAAGCATGGAAAAGAGTTTTCGCGGTTTTTCCTTAAATCAGATTTTCTTAGTGCTGCATAAAGACCCTTTTATTATTAAGCCGGCCACCTTTCGCCTCATTCAGCAGTTGCAGGCGCTGCCTGAACTAAAGGAATTTTACCTGGTCGGTGGCACCGCGCTGGCACTTCAACTTAATCACCGCAATTCAATCGATATTGATCTGTTCACCAGTAATGAATTTGAAAACGATACGATAATCAATTATATCACCTCTCATCAATTTGATTTTGATGTAAAATTTAATTTTAAAAATACGATCATTGGTTTTATTAATAAGGTGAAAGTAGATTTCATCTGCCATGCCTACCCCCTGGTACTTCCGCCCATTACCGAAGAGGGGATTACGTTTCTTTCTTTGCAGGATATAGCCGCTATGAAGCTGAACGCCATCAGCAACTCCGGTAAACGGTTAAAGGATTTTATTGATGTTTACTTTTTGCTGGAGCATTTCTCGCTCCACGAGATGATTGAATTCTACACCATTAAATATCCACGGTTTAACCCACTCATCCCCTTAAAGGCCATTAGCTATTTTGACGATATTGATCCAGCCATTGACCCGCCTAAACTGAGGGCCAACCTTCCACTTTCAGACATCAAAAAACGCATACACGACAGCGTGTTGCATTCGCGTAAAAAGTTTACCTGATACGGCTGCCATTTTACTAAAACGCCTTAGCACTACTTATTTTCTTATAGTCCGTAATCATACCACTAACGGTTTAATTTTCTCAGTGTACTCAGACAGCGCATTGGCCCAATCTTTGGCCTGGCAGGGGCATGTGCGGATTGGGCACAGCGCTGGATGAGTACACAGGGCCATGCGGCCCTGGAGCAAAAAGAATTATAACCAATCCATTTCAGAAAAGCGTTAAAATCAAAAGCAACTGTAATTCGTTAGGTATCTTTACAGATTATCAGAGCTTATTTTCCTGGTATTTTTACCTTCTTCCCGGCAACTACTTCCTCGGAAATCTCCTGTCGGCATTGGCGGCCATCCAGGCAAAGGCGGCCGTCATCACGGCATTATGCTGCAGGTCGGCCTCCACGGCTTTGTCATACAAGTCCATACTCGTATGGTGGGTACGCGTACCGTATTCAATCGGATCCTGAATGAACTGAAAACCAGGCAGGCCTATCGCATCAAACGAAAGGTGATCGGTACCTCCGGTATTTCGCAGGGTTAATGTTGAGGCCCCAAGTTTTTCAAACGGGGCAAGCCATGCACGCAGCACAGGGCGGGCGTTTTCGTTGCCCTGCATGTACACCCCCCTGTATTTACCCGAGCCGTTATCCATATTAAAGTAAACCGAAAATTTTTCAGCTGCGGGCGTCAGCCGGATGGAGTCGTACGGAAAGCTGCGGTCGAGGCGCTCGCCATACATCCGTTTTACATAACTGCGCGAGCCGAGCAACCCCTGCTCTTCACCACCCCATAAGCCAATGCGGATGGTTCTGCGCGGGCTAACCCCTAGCGATTTTATGAGGCGCATGGCTTCCATCATCACGGCCGAGCCGCAGGCATTGTCGGTTGTGCCGGTGCCACTGTGCCACGAATCGAGGTGGGCGCCAATCATCACCACCTCATCTTTCAAATCTGTTCCCGGAATTTCGGCAATCACATTAAAACCCTGTTCGGCTGGGGTAAATTCTGTTTCCAGGGCAAGCTCAAGTTTTACCGACAGCCCCTGCTGGCTCTGGCGCACCATGCGGTTATAGTGCTCTGCGGCAACAACTACCTGAGGTAATATTTTCGGGGCATTGGCGCTGCGCGACTGCACCCTGCTCTCGAAGGGTGTTTCTGGCGGATAGGGAACGGTGGCGGCTGCGGCCATAACGGTTCCATCCTCCAGCCTGAAGTTAGGACTGGCTTCGATAACGGCAACGGCTCCTTCTTTCATGCACAGGTCCCACTTCAGCCACGCCAGGCGTTGCGGCTCGGTAGGCGCCTGAAACCTGCGGCCGGTAAATGATTCGCTGGCACCGGAGTTGGCCAATTCAAGCAGATCTTTTTCATTGAGGCGCCTGGCGTCCGGCTCAAAGCCTGGCTTAACGGGTGTGGGCAGGCTGAACATCACAATCTTGCCCTTCAGCTTGCCTTTGTATTTTTCAATGTCGCTTTCACTTTTTATGTCCAGGTAAACGGCATCCGTAGCAATGGTTCCTTTTATTCCGGGCGACCAGGCCTTGGGGTAGGCTATTACCGGGAAGTACACCGGAGAGGTTGCCGCCAGGCTGAATTTTTTTAGCTGCCAGCCGCGGCCGAACTCTTCGCCCCAGTAGTCGAAGTGCACATTTTGCAACCCCCACGACTCAAGTGTTTTTTTGGCATAGTCGGCAGCGCGTTTGTAACCGGGCGAGTTGGTGAGGCGCGGGCCGTGCACATCGGTGAGCATGCTGAGGATGCTCATTACCTGCGACCGGTTAAAGCCTTCGTCTTTGATTTTGGGAATTAACGTAGTGTCGGCCGGCTGAGAAGCGGCAGCAAACGAGAAGAGTACAAGGAAAGGCACGGTAAACTTCATGGCTGTATTCTTGTTATGGCGATTAAAATTAGATAATAGCAGAATACCGTGATTACCGTTTGTGGAAAGCCACCGGCAAATTGCTTATGCAAATCAGTTTGTGATCATAATGGCCTCTAGTTCTTTTTCTTCTTCAGCAAATTCTGGATGGTTTTCACTCCTTCCTCTACTGCTTTCTTTTTCGGGTCTTCGGGCTTGGCAATGCTGTCCTTTTTCACTGAATCGGGTTTGGATTGGTTTTTATTCAATAATCCCGATACCAGTTCGTTGGCTTTTTTCTCGGCTTCCTGTTTTACGGCTGAGGTAACCGCCTGCTGCACCTGCTGCTTTTGTTCGGTCATGAGCAGTTTGGGTTGGGGACTGGTAAAGGTTCCACCCAAACCGATGTTGAGCGGAATCATGGCATTCGGATCGGTTTTGCTACCGGTGTACTGACTGATAAAACTGTTGAACTGTGTACCCAGTTTGCCTGCCGGCACATCCATCTTTAATAGATAGTCAATGGAGCCGTCAATGCCCGTGCTGCCCGTTACCGTGGTTTTGTAATTGCCAAACTTCACGTCAAAGGGTTTAACGCTCAGCCGCCCGTTCTTGATGGAAGCAGACATCAACACATCTTTCATCGTTACCTCACTGGTGTTATCGAGTTTCGTGAGGGAAGTGATTCCGGCAACAAGCTTTGATTCCTTCAAGGCTGCCTGCGCTATTTTAACCAGGCCATCGCCATTTACCGTTTTCAGGTTGGGCATCATGTTTTGCAGCAGTTCACCGCTTATTTTAAAGTCGGTAGAAAAGTTACCGTTCACCAGCCCCGCAACCGGTGCATAGGCGCGCACCAACGAAAATGACGCGGTCGATTGCGCGAGCGACAGGTTCTCAATCTTCAAACCGAAGTCGTATTTCGGATGGGTCAGGTCGGTAGGGTTGTAGGTACCGGTTACCGTAAACGCACCGCCCAGCATGTTGAAGGAAAGGCCGCTGAGGTTGGCGATGCCGTCTTTCACTATAATGTCGCCCGTTGCGTTGGTGATGGTAAAATCCATCATGCGCACGGTTTGTATGGTTGATCGGAGCATAAAGTCAATGTTCTGGGGTATTGGAATCACCCCGTAGGATGTTGTATCGGCAGTTGTTGTTTCTTCACCTGTGTCGGTCATGAATTCATTCAGGTCGAGCAGGTTCGAGTTGAATGTTACACCTCCTTTAAGCAATTCGTTTTTGCCAAACACGTACCCGATGTAGTTTGAGACGGCCCCGGAAACACTAAAATCGCTCCGGCCAATAGTTCCCGTCACATTTTTCATTTCAATTTTTTTCGGGTCAAACACCATCTCAGCATGGGAAAGGGTTACGGCATAGGGCAGACCGGTGGATGTGTATTTGAAATCCTTCAGCGAAGCGCTGCCGCTGGTGGGCAGTTTATCATACCGCTGGGCATTCAGATCAGACATTTTCCCTTTGGTTTGCAGATCGGCCTTTACTTTACCGGCCAGGGTCATTCCTTCGAGCGGGAAAATTTTTGTGATTTTTTCCAGGTCAATTCCGCCATTGGCCTTCACATCCCAGGTGTAATCTTCCAGGTTTTGAATGAGCAGGTCGGCTGCAAACTTTTCGTTATCCATTACCATGGCAAAGTTTTTAACGGCAATCGTTGTTTCGGCCATTTTGCCGGAGTTATTCTTTATGCTGGCATTAAAAGCCATGTCTTGCAGGGGCAACGGAAACTCAGCGGATTTAACATAACCGTTGGCCAGCGACATGGCCGCATCAATGGCGGGAATTGTTTTTTTCAAGCTATCATACACTCCTTTTGCCGTGAGGTTAACGGCATAGCTTCCTTTCAGGTCAAGGCCTTCAACAGGGAACATCTTACTTACTTCTGCCAGGTTAAGCCTGGCCTGCAGGTTGGCATCCACTTGAGTGGGGTATAGTTTACTGATGAGGGCGCGCGCATCAAACGGGTTGGAACCAAAGTCCATGTGAAATTTTTTCACGTCAATTACCGTGTTGTCTATCACCCCGTCTTTGTTGTCCATCACCATATCGAGGTTAATGTTGTTGACCGGGGTGGGCAAATCCGGATACTTAAACATCGCATCCTGTACCTTCAGGTTTACCTGAAAAGCGGGCATCTGTGTATCGGAATAGATGCCTCTCACATATCCGTTAAAGGCCAGTTCACCGTCCGTTTGGATATTTTTAAAACTTTGGGAGTACATGCCGGGTACCAGCGAAAGCAGGCTCTTAAAAGTGTTTTCTGGACTCTTGAATGAAATGTCCATATCAAAATTATCTTCATTCATTTTAAGCCATCCGTCAAAACTCATGGCGAAGTCGTTAATCTTTGCTGTATTCTCTTTAAAGGAGTACTTAGAGTATTCCTCGCTGATGGAGATAACGGCATCTACCTGCGCCTGTTTATTGGTTAGGTACATATCACCGGCATAGCCCACATTTACCGTGTCGGCAACGGTTGCCGTTCTCAAATCGAAGGATGCCTGGCTGAAATCTCCGCTGCCGGAGTGATTTACGTTTTTAAGCTCAAGGAAGAAGGGAATCGACTTATCGTCATATACGATGTCTCCTTCGATAACCTGCCAGTGATCGATACCGAACGAAAATTCACTGGGTTCCTCCGAAGCAGAAACTGTATCCGCTGACGGAATGGCGATGTCATAATTGGCGCGGCCGTCTTCAAGCACCCGTACGTTAATGATAGGCCTGACTAACGTGATTCCATTAATCCTGAGTTTATCGCCAAACAAAACATCTTTTAGGTTTACTTCTACCTCAAGTTTTTCGGTGGCAAAGAGCACTTCACCGGCAAAAGGCTCGCGGTTGATAACGCCAAAGTCACGCATTTCAACGGTAATCCTGGGGAAATTCCGGAACAACGTGAGGTTGAATTTATCGGCATCAAACACCACATCGGCATTTACCGATTTGGCCAGTTCCCGGTCTATAGCGGCCTTAATGTCGTCTTTAAACAGGATGGGCAAAACAAACGCAGCAGCAACCAGTACGATGAGAAAAATCAACAACCCGATGGCAATCTTCTTCAGCATAATCTTACAGTTAAACGGCAGGGTAAAAATACAAAACCGGCATGGTAAAAGCCGGTTAAGTTTCGGTCAAATCGGGTGCCGGTTTACAGCAAACGAATAAGCCAATCCATTATTTTTTTTGCGCCTCGCGTATAGGGCGGGTAAAAGAGCTGCACCGATGTGAAGCCCCTGCGCTGGCGCAGCACGGGTTTTTCATTGGAAAATGCCAAAAACCCATGGTAGCCGTGCGATTTGCCTATGCCGCTGTTGTTCACCCCGCCAAACGGCAGGTTTGGATGCAAGAAGTGGATGGCACAATCGTTAATGCACACCGCACCTGATGACGTTTTACGCAGTATTTCTTCCTGTTCTTTTCTGTCGGAGCCGAAAATGTACAAAGCAAGGGGTTTTGGCTTTTGATTAATAAATTGTATGGCTTCGTGCAAGGTGTTGTATGGAAGGACCGGTAAAACCGGGCCAAAAATTTCTTCTTCCATGATATGGGCATCCGGTGAAACCCCGGTCAGGATAATGGGGTGCATTAACCGATCGGAAGCATTAACCAGGCCGGTAAGTTCAGGTTTAGCACCCCGAGCGATGGCATCCTGAACAAGATCGTTGAGGCGGCTAAAATGTTTCTCGTTAACGATGCGGGCATAGTGTGGCGAATGTTCAATTGCACCATCAACAGTAAAACGTTTTTTGGTTTCTTCTTTTAACGCATCGACAACTTCCGGCAGTACCGATTCGTGCACCAGCAGGTAATCCGGGGCGATGCAGGTCTGGCCGTTATTGATAAACTTGGCAACAACAATTCTTTTGGCCGCATCGCGCAACCTTACCGAAGGGGTTATGATTACTGGCGACTTGCCGCCCAGTTCAAGGGTTACCGAAGTAAGGTGCCGGGCTGCGGCCTGCATAACTACTTTGCCTACTGCCGGGCTGCCAGTAAAAAAAATATGATCGAACGGAAGAGCCAGCAACTGCTGCGCCACGTCAATTCCTCCTTCCATAACGGCAACCACCGATTCATCAAAAATTTCAGAGGATAACCTGGCCAGTAGAGCCGATGTGTTTGGCGTGAGTTCCGAGGGTTTGATGATGGCACAATTGCCTGCCGCCAGGGCCGAAACGAGCGGGCCGATAGCGAGGTTAAAGGGGTAGTTCCAGGGAGATATGATAAGGCATACGCCTTTGGGTTCGTACCGGATAACCGACCGGGTGCCCAGCATGGTAACGGGTGCATCTACTTTGCGGGGCTTTGCCCATGCCTCAAGATGGGTGAGCGCCTGATCAATTTCGGTGAGTGCGGCAAAAATCTCCGTGGCATCCGCTTCTACTCCGGGCTTTCTGAAATCGGCATAAATGGCTTCCTGAATGAGTTTGCGGTTTGCCTTAATCCAGATGGCCAGTTGCTTTAGCCTTTGCTTTCTGGCCGAAAGGGGCTCTGTGCGTAAACTTTCAGCGTGCTTCTTTTGACGCACAAAGAGGCTATGCGCGATGGAGGCGGTTGAGGGTTCTTCTAAAGCCTGCTTCATAGCCGAAAGTTGGTGAATTCTCCGAACCATCCAAATGTTAATTAATTGTTATGAGGTGTTGTTTAATATTATCTATTTGTTAATTTTGTTAACAAATACTTAACATTAGGGTAACAATGAGACTTTTCTTGTTGATTTTCGTGCTGATTTTGGCCCTTTCGGGATTCTCGCAACCGCTTAACCCGCAAACAGAACGCTATTTGGGGGTTTATATGGCCACCAGCGGCAGGGAGAAGGAGCCGGCCAGTACCGTGTTTAGTCGCCATCTCCAGCAACTGAACAGCAAGCGAAGCAGCATCTCTTCCGATATTGACTTTATCCGATACGCATTCAGCTCAACGCATAAAAAGTTTCTGAAACACTTCCGTGCGGAGGCCTCGTTTGCCGAACTATTCGAAAACGGAACCTACAATTGTCTTACCGGCACGATTCTGTACTCCCTGATCCTTTCGGATTTGAAGATCCAGCACCAGGTTATTGAAACGAATTACCACATTTTCATATTGGTTTCTTCTAAAGAAGGAGAACTGCTTATTGAGGCTACCGATCGGCACAACGGAGTGGTTACCGGGGTTAATGAAATTTCAGCTCGGATTGATCAGTATAAAAACACTTCGGTGGTTGCTGCCCGCCTCAGTGGGGAACTGAGCTACTACCAGTTCAACTTTGATATTTACAATCCCGTTTCTACGGAAGAATTAACAGGCCTGCTTTACTATAATCTGGCCATTGAGGCTTACAACAAGCACAATCTGCAACTGGCGGTATTTTACCTGGGAGAAGCCATTGCCCGTTATGCCTCGCCACGGATTGAAGAGTTGGCAAGACTTATGCTTATCACGGTTCATGAAAGCAACCTTACGGCCAGCGAAAAATCGGCATACAAAAAGACATTGCAAACCATCCGGTACAAGACATTGCCGGTGGTAGCTGGGCTTCAGCCTTAAATCAATTTTGAAGGATTCGTACCTCTACCCTGCGGTTAAGCCTTCGCGCTTCCGGTGTGTTTTCGTGCGAAAGCGGCATGGTGCTTCCAAAAGCTTTTGTTTTTATACGGTCTTTTCTTATTCCTTTTTTTACCAGGTACTCTTTCACTGCTTCCACACGCTGCTGAGAAAGTTTCATGTTCTTGGCCGGGTCGCCTACAATGTCAGTGTGGCCCTCTAACTGGATAACCATGTTATGGTGTTCTTTCATCATGGCCGCCAGCAAATCAAGTTCCTCATAGGAAGCGGGATCAATTTTTGATTTGGCCACTTCAAAAATCAGGTTATCCAGCCGCATGACGGTACCCGCTGAATGCTTCTTGCTGACGTTACCCGTAGTGTGATGTAACTCAATATCCTTTACAATTTTCCCTTCCGTTGCCTCAGCAGGATCAATCATATACTTGGCTAATGCATAACCGGTGGCTTCAACGGTTATCGAGTACCGTTCCCCATCGAAGAGCGGAAAACTGAAGGAACTGTTGTTGATAACTCCCATCCGGTTTCCATAGGGCAAACTCTGGTAGGTAATTCGCGCTACCAGCGGCTCTTTGGTGTCTGCGTTAAGCACTCTTCCGGAAGCAATAACCGTGTTTTCATCCTGGGCGCTTACACCCATTGCATTAAAACAGGAAAGAAGAACCACTATCCATCTTACTTTCATGGCTTATGCAAATTATAGTTTCATAATCTTAAACTCCACCCGCCTGTTTTTCCTCCGCGTTTCGCGGTTTGTATTTTCGACAGCCGGTTTGGTCTCGCCAAAAAACTGAACGGCCACCCGCGATGCGTCAATGCCTTTACCGATAATGTATTTCTGAACGGCTTTAGCCCTGCGCTCCGAAAGGCCCATGTTATATTGCTCGTCACCGATATCGCAGGTGTGCCCGTCTATTTCAACCCGCATGGCCGGCCGCTCCTTCATCAGCAACACCAGCCTGTCCAGTTCAGGGAACGATTCGGGCCGCAACTCCGCTTTGTCAAAGTCGAAGAATATGTTATTCAGCGTTATCGTTGCCTGTTCATCAATGCGGGCTACGCGGATGGGCTGAAGGCTGAAATCTTTATTCTGAATAACCATGTCGGAGGTGATGTTGCGCAAATCAAGGTTTTGGTTTTCAGAAATGTGGTCTTTTGCTTCAGCGCGTACACCGTACAGGTGGCCTGCCGGAAGTTTAATCTCATACTCCCCGGTTTCGGGGTTCGACTGGGCAATGCCGAGTTCGGTACCATCGGGCAGGCGTTCATAAATTATCTTGGCACCAATGGGTTTACCGGTTTCACCGTCAACCAGTTTTCCTTTTACTGTAACCCACGGTTCGGGGCTCCGCAGGATGGGGAGTTTTACCCTGAAAATATCAGTGTTGGTTTCGGTGACACCCCGTGAATAATAAGCAAATTCACTTTCGGCCGGTATGTTGATAAAGTGGTCTTGAAGCGGGGAGTTGATTTCGGGGGCAAGTTTTTCAGGTTGCGTCCAATTCGTCCTGGTGTGGTCCAGTCGCTTCGATACGTAAATATCGGTGCCTCCATAGCCACTGAATCCGTTGGATGAGTAATAAAGGGTTTTGTCATCGGCCGCCAGGAAGGGTGCCGACTCTTCGCCAGCGGTATTAACCACCTTTCCAAGGTTGAGCGGCTCGGTCCACACGCTGTCATCCTTCATAAAGGAAACATATAAATCCCGATCACCCTGTGTGTCTTCACGCTCTACCGACATGATTAGTGTCTGCCGGTTATTGGTAAGGAAATAGTTTGCTTTCTCATTAAAGTTGTAATCATTGGTAATATTCAGTGGTACAGGGTTCGTCCACCGGCCGCCCACGTTCGAACTCACTGAAACACCTGCCAGCATTTTGCCATTTGGTAAATATTTGTTGCCCAGCAGCATAACGGCCGAGCGGCCATCGGGCGTAACCGAAGTTATTGAGTTAATGAAATTGGGCTGTTCGTTATTAAACTGCGGGCCCATGTTTTTAGCTAATTGCCACTTGCCGTCTTCACCCAGTTCGGAATACCAGATGTCTTCCTTATCTTTTACCCCTCCAATATTTTCCGGATGGTTTCTGCGGCTGAAGTACAATGTCTTTCCATCCGGGGAAAGGATGGGGTTTAGTTCAGCGTATTCGCTATTGACTTTTTCATCCAGTTGTTCGATGATGATGCCGGAAGCAAGCAATGCAGGCTTGGGAATAAAGGCAATGATAGGATAATTCGAGTCGCTGATTGCCACCGCATCAATGCCATAGTAATCAGGTACCGCAGCCCCATCAAATTCCAGTTTTACGGAGGCCACCTTGTAAGCGGTTTTTTCCAGAAACAGGTTTAGCATCCTCCCTTTAAGCGGGATAGCTTGCGGGTTTAGCGTACTTACCTCGTATTCTTTGCCGCTTTCATCATAAAGTAACACCCGGAACAACGCACTGGGATTGTGTGATTCAGCAATGGCGATCTGCTGAATGCTGATTGGATTATCGAAGCCGAGGTGTAGGAATTCCTTGCGGTTCGGCTTATCAGGGGCCCAGGCATTGGGGTTTTGACCTCCCGCAGGCAGCACATTGGGTTTACCAAGGGCTTGCTGCGATGAGTATTGAACCGGAGTAAGTTCAGACGAAAAACCAATTACCTTTGATGCCCATTGCACAACCTGAGCTGGGGCTTGAAAAAACAATAACTGGCCCAGAAGAGCGGAGAATAATACTTTCTTCATGAAGGACGTGGCGGGTTTAATTCAAGGTCTAAACATAGCTAAAATTTAAAAAACCTCCGAAAAGGTACATGAATTAACCGCCTGGCCCGGATTTTAAACCATGCATAAAAACCACAAATCTGGCCTTTTCACCCCTGCATTATTCGAACGTATGTTTATTAAAGAGCAAAAATCCTACATGGAGCACCACCCCGATTTTATTCTCGGTATCATCGTAATAGTTCAGGCTCAGGCTAACCGGCCCTATGGGCGAGTGATACACCGGTCCGGTGGTAGCGGCAAAAAATACCTTGGTAAGTTCACTGTCTACAACAGCTTCCTGGTTTTCCCCTTGCCGGATGAATTCGATGGGTTTAAACAAGTAGCCGTCCACCCGCCAGTCAAGTGTTCGTGGCTTGATGATAATGGCATGGCGCAAACCAAAAGCCAGGTAATTAAATGACCTGAAATTTTCTAAAATAAGGGTGCGGCTGTCTTGCAGGGGTAAGAATGCCGGTGCATTAACGATGGTACCGAAATAATTCCGAAAAACCGGTTGATTGGAAAACACCGCCTCGGCATAGTACCCCGGGCGAAACCAACCCTTGCTGTAATATTGCTGGGCCGTGAACCGAAGTTGAAACCATTGCAACTGCCGGTCTGGGCTGCTTTCAACGGACGGATCGGCTGTACTTCCGGCTATGTATTTCTCCGTAAGATGGATGTACTGAATGCCCAGTGAAAATGCGCTGCCCGATGAGGCATATTGCTTCCTGTCAAGCGTACTTGATGTAGCCTGAAACCCGGTTTGATAACCGTAAAGGTTAAGCCTGTCCAATGTATCCTTGCTGCTAAATGACTTAACATTTGAATATTGATCTTCATTATTAAACCCGGTAATGCTAAGGGTGGTTTTCACCGTTTTGCCAACCGGCCAGCCGATATGAATCGAGGCACGCCTGTCAAACCGCTTTAATACGGTAGGTTCGGATTTCTTCAGCAAGTCGGTACTTTCCAGATAATCAAATCCATTATAGGTTACTTCAGGCTGAAGGTAAAACCTGCCGAAGTAAGGAAAATCAAGGCGGGCATTGGCAGTTGCCGACTGGTAAAAACTACCGGCCTGAAAAGCCGTATAGAAATGGCTGAGCAGCCGGTTAAAATAATAGTAGTTGAGCCCAAGGTAGATGTTGCCCACATTTCGGGTAGCGATAACCCCGCCAAAATCAACGCGGAAATTTTTTTGTGGCCTTCGGGCAAGGTTCAGCCGGTATAAAGCTGTCGAAGCATCAAATAAAATACTGGGATAAACATTGCTGAAATACGCTTCCGACACCAGTTTGAAATACCCTTGCTTTATTTCATTGCTGTCAAGCGGGTGATTCCCGGGCTTATCATTAAAAATTCTGCGGATGTATTTACGCTGCTTTGAATTGAACGACTGAAAGGTAAGCGAGCCAAAATAGAACGGTGCGATTCTCGATCGGAAGGCGGCCCGTGCTGCATTCAAATCTGTTTGTGTGCGCCTTGCCTGAATCTTCGATTTTATTTCGGGCATAATCCGAAGCGTTTGCACATATCCGCTGTCGATAAGCGCTTTGGCTTTATCAAAATCAAACGAGGTATAACCTTTTACGTTTGGTTCAATATAAATACCACTTGTATCGAGATCCGCGGGGTCAGAATTATCCAGGAGCATATACAGCAAGGAGCGGGCAATGAGTTTTTCATCTTCCTCGTAGGGATATTCTTTATAGATTTTTGAAGAAACGTTACTGCCGATGAGCACATCGGGAGAAAATTCCTTTACCGCCACGTCCACCGGAAAATTATTATAGATGCCCCCGTCAAACAGGTATTTACCGTCAACCCGAATGGGTGTGTAGAAAAACGGCACGGTTTGCGTGGCGCGCAGGGCATTGCCCAACGAACCGCTTTTAAGGATCACCTGGCTTTGCGTAAACACTTCGGCTGCCACTACGCGTAGCGGAACGAACAGGCTGTCGAAATTTTCACCGGCAGCAGCCGATGCCTGTGCCAGTTTTTCGTGAAGCATGAAGTTCAGCGAAAGGTCGCTGGCAATGCTTGTGTTGAGTTGAAAGGCCAGGGCAGAATCAAGCGAAAGATTGAGCGTGACAAATCCCGGGCTATTTTCGCTTCCATAATAGTGGTAATTATACCCTCGTTCGGGCAACCCCCGTATCCATCGCAAAAAATCATCAGACAATACCAGTTGTTCAATCTCACCGGCACTGTACCCTGCCGCATAAAAGCCGCCAACAATACCGCCCATGGATGTGCCCACAATGTAGTCAACGGGAATGTGGTACTCTTCCAATGCTTTGAGTACACCAATGTGCGCAATGCCTTTTGCCGCACCTCCGCTGAGTACCAGCCCCACTTTTTGCGCACTCACGGGTTGGGTAAGCGCCCAAACCACAATACCCGCAATCCGTACCAGCCAACTCATTATGTAAACTTATACGAAACCGGTTGACAAAAGTGTAGCCCGATCTTAAAAAAACGAGAAGCTATCTCAAAATCACCAAGTCCGTTATTTCGAGGGAGGCACGACCGAGAAATCCTTGTCATAACGGAGATATTTTTGAAATGGGCTCTAAAATGTTTGTGGTATGATTACGGACTTATCAGTTTAAAATTTAATTAAGGTGAAGAGGCGACTACCAGCCCGCTTGCCATAGGAATAGCCTGCAGCCGAAGCATGACATCCGTTTTATGCTCATCAAATCGCTGGCGGTGTTCCGCACGAACCGGCTGCGAAGGCGGCAGGTCAACTTTCAGGGCATCTACCTGCTTACCGTTTTTCCAGAACCGGTAACACAAATGAGGCCCGGTAGCAAGCCCGGTACTGCCTACATTTCCAATCCACTGTGCCTGTTTTACCCGCGATCCGCGTTGAATACCGGGCGCGATTTTAGACATGTGCAGGTATTGCGTGGTATAGGTACCGTTATGCCTGATTTTAACGTAATTGCCATTGTTGGAGGTATAGCCGGCTTCTTCCACCACCCCATCGCCTACCGACCGGATGGGAGTACCTGATGGGGCTGCAAAGTCGGTACCAAGGTGAGGGCGATTAACCTTTAACACCGGGTGAAAGCGTCTGCCGGAATAACGCGAACTGATGCGCGTAAATTCAATAGGGTATTTGAGCAGGGCTTTACGAAGACTATTCCCCTTCTCATCAAAGTAATCAGTTCCTTCTCCCTGATCGTACGGAATGGCATAATACAGTAAACCCGCATGGTTAAAATAAATACCGCTAATTTTTTTAATGGCAACCGGCTTTCCCTCCACCTGCAGTTCTTCGTAAATCAATTTAAACTCATCGCCACGCTGAAGCCGTTGAAAGTCAACCTGCCAGGCAAAAATGTCAACAAACTTATTGGTGAGTTCGTACGATATGCCTAGCTCAGCAAGGGTATGAAACAAAGTGGTTTCAATTACTCCGCTGATTTCTTTCTCCACCACAGCAACCTCCCGCTGGCACGTTTCAACCGCCAGGGTGTCGTCAAACCTGAAGATAATGTAATCGATCGGGTTTGGCTCATAGATAAACGCCTTGGCTATCCTGAGCGAATCAGCGGTAGCGATAACCGTAAATTTTCTATCCGGAATAATTTTACGTGCATCAAAAATGCTTCGCGGCAACGCAGCAACCTGGCTTATCCATTTGGCCGGTACGTTATACGCTTTCAGCACATCGGTGATCACCTGGTTTGGCCTGATTTTGTCCTCTACCACCAGATGATTATCCACTACCATGCCGTAGCGGGTAACCGGAGCCGAGGCAATGGAAACCGGAAAGTGCGTGCGGTTCACATCCGCAGTTCTTACTTCACGTTGCGCTGCATGGAGCAGCAACATCATGACTATAACGGATAAAAAAGAAAAAATAAATTTTTGCATCGCGGACGTTTAACTACAGCAGTTGTTTAAAAAATGCCGGGTGCGTTTAAAAAATGAAAGGTCAAAATAGTACTATTTTTCTGAACGTCCAAAACCCTGTACAGAGTCCTACTTATAAAGTTCGGCAAATTTTTTCTTTCCGCTGTCGAGGAAGGCGGTAAACTTCTCTACGCTCCGGTCATACCCGTAAGGCCAAGCCAGTACGCGCTCATCTTTTCCCACCAGGACATAAAACGGCTGGGCGTTATTATCCAGGTTGGTAATCTGAAGGTCGGCATTCTTCTTTCCGATGGTCTTTTTCACCTTGTTGTCGTAGCGCGAAGTAACCCACTCCGATTTCGGCAGGGGTGTTTTATCGTCCACATAAAGGGCTACGATGATGAAATCATTTTTCAATCGCTCCAACACCAGCGGGTCGCTCCACACCACGGCTTCCATCTCGCGGCAGTTGGTGCAGCCATGACCGGTAAAGTCGATGAACAGGGGTTTATTCTGTGCGCGCGCGCAGGCCAGCGCCTGTTCGTAATTGAAGTATCCTTGCAGGCCATGCGGAAGGTGGAGGAAATCGGCATATTTTGGCGCATCGCAAATTTCATTCGCGCGTGTGCTGCGCGTCATGGCTACTAAGTCAAAATCGTGGGTATGCTGCGGAGGCAAGTAACCGGCCAGTGCTTTTAGCGGAGCGCCCCATAGCCCGGGCACCAGATAAATCACAAATGAAAACACCAGCGTTGCCAGCAACAGCCGCGGTACCGAAACCTTTTCTACCGGGCTGTCGTGCGGCATCCTGATTTTTCCGAGCAGGTAAAAACCAAGCAGCGAAAAGATAACAATCCATAACGCGATGTTCGTATCGCGGTCGAGCAGGCCCCAGTGGTAAGCCTGGTCGGCAATACTCAGAAATTTCAGTGCAAGGGCGAGTTCAAGAAAACCCAACACCACTTTTACCGCATTAAGCCATCCGCCCGATTTAGGCAGGCCCTTCATCCACTCCGGAAAAATGGCAAACAGGGTAAAGGGTATTGCAAATGCCAGTGAATACGAAAACATGGCCAGGATGGGTTTAAGAATCTGCCCTCCGGCAGCCAGCACCACCACGTTGCCCACAATTGGTATGGTGCACGAAAAAGAAACGAGCACCAGGGTTGCCGCCATGAAAAAAATTCCGGCCAGTCCGCCCTTCTCCGCTTTCTGATCGGCCTTGTTCACCAGCTGGTGAGGAGCCGTAATTTCAAATAATCCCAGGAAGGAGAGGGCAAACACAATAAAGATGATGAACACAAACAGGTTGGGCGCCCAGTGCGTAGCCAGAGCGTTAAGCCCTTCTGCGCCAAGTAATACGGCAAAGAGTGTTCCGGCCAGCGTGTAAATGGTGATGATGCTGATCCCGAAGATGATCGCATTTCGGATGCCTGCTTTTCTCGACTGGTTATCGCGGAGGAAAAACGTTACCGTCATCGGCACCATCGGAAACACACACGGGGTAATCAGCGAAATCAGCCCGAGTACAAAAGCAAATATCAGGTAGCCAAAAAATGATTCGTTATTCAGTTCGTCTGGGCCTTCCAGTATGCTCTTATCCAGTATGGGGCCTTTTACGGCTGAATAATCCGGGCCGTCAGTACGTGCATCAATCAGGGTATCCTTACCCGGTACAGGCAGTGCGTTGCCCGGTTGCTGATTATCCGGCCGAGACGTGTTACCTTTTATTTCTTTACCGCTTACCTGAATATCGGTAAACTCAAAATCCACTTCAAACGGAATGCACTTACCGTCCACTTCGGTACACGTTTGACCTTCAATTACTCCGGTTACTTTAAGGTTGGTGCTCAGCACCTTTATGCGCTGCCTGAACTGGCCGGTGTTTTTAAAAATCTTCACATCGCAATCGAAAATTTCATCGTGTTTGGAAACCGGGTTAATGGCGAGGAGGCCGCCCACCGGTTCAAACGTATTGTTCTTTTCAAGCGCCACCGTGGTAAGCATGGGCCCGCAGTCGGGATCAAAATCGTTGGCATACACGTACCAGTTCTTATCGGTGGTCACCGTAAAGACGAGGTCCAGTACTTCTCCGGTGGTTACGGTATTTTTAGCGGGTGCCCACGACCATTTGGCCGGCTGAAGAATTTGAGCAGGGGCAGTCCCGAA
>CAYNIH010000030.1:0-6051 GCA_964397115.1 uncultured Roseivirgaceae bacterium
CCACCCTGGGCGTAAGCCGCAGGGTGCGCATGGAAATGAATATGTTTAAGGGAAAGGTGGGTAAAATCTGAACAGACCTGCGCTGCTCACATCTTCAGTACCGTAAACTCCACCCTTCGGTTTTTGGCACGGCCCTCTTCGGTTTCGTTGGTATCCACCGGTTTGGATTCACCATAGCCCATGGCCACCAGCCTGCGCGCGCTGATGCCCTGGTTAACCAGGTAATCTACCACGGCCTGGGTGCGGCCCTGCGAAAGTTTTTGATTGTACTCGTCCGACCCTTTGCTGTCGGTATGGCCGGCAATTTCAATTTCCACAGCAGGGTTGCGTTTTAAGAAATCAATCACCTTGGCCAGCTCTTCGTACGATTCTTTCTTCAGGGTAGTCTTGTCAAAATCAAAATAGATGTGATCAAGCCGCACGGTTAAACCTACCTCAATGGGTTGCAGGGCAATGTCTTTGATCACCGGAGTAATATCTTCACTCACGGCCTCAACGCTGTCGGTAGTGGTAAGATAGCCCTCGGCCGATGCCACCATAATGTACTTGCCCAGTTGTTTAATTTCCTGCTCATACTTACCGCCCGATGTGCCGGGTTTTAGTTCGGCCCGCTTATTGGTTTTCGGATAGATAGTTAAGTCGGCAACAACCGGTTTTCCGGTTTTCAAATCATAAACGGTTCCGGCCAGCACCAGTTGTTTGGCTACCGGGGTAAGATAAATTTCAATATGAAGAGTAGTGTCGTTGCCCAGCGGAGGAATACTGAACGATTCATTTTTCGGCAGGTATCCCGTTTCTGAAACAGCTACCGAAAAGCCGTTCACCTCAGGAATGCGCGTTTCAAATTTTCCCGTAGCGGCTGAGCGCATTTTTACTGCATCCCGATCGGCCGGCTTCAGTTCCACATTCGCCTGAATAGGTTGTTGCGTTTTTTCGTTGTAGACAACTCCTGCTACGATCACCTTCACATCGCGCGGTACCAGCTTGAACAAATCGAGGTTGCCACCGTCCTGAGGGCTGTTGGAACGACTGGTAAATACATTGCCAAACTTATCAATACAGAAATATAACTCATCGGCTGCGGTGTTGATAGGCGAGCCCATGTTTTCGGGCGTTGACCAGTTTTGCCAGGTGTCATCCAGCCGCACGCACCGGTAGATATCGGCCTTGCCTTTTTTGCCAAGCGCGTTGCGGTCGCTGGAAAAGTACAACGCCTTATCATCCGGGCCGATAAACGGCCCCACGTCATCATCGCGAACTGAAATGTTCAGCCGCTTCGGGGTTGTCCATTTACCCCCTTCGTTGTTGCTCACATACAGGCTGCTGCGCTGGCTGTTGGGCATTTCGCTGAAAAACATAATGATGTGCTTTCCGTCAGACGACATACTGGCTCCATAAAACCTGCCTTTGTTCATTTCGCGGAAGCCCGGCACCTCCAGTTCGGTTAGCGCGCCCGAAGGGCTGACAATGGAAAAGCCCTTGGTATCTTTAACGCGCCCTCCTTTTATAAACAGTGATCCATCGGGCAGGCAGGTAAACACCTGGTTGCTGCGGTGGATATTAAAGGGAGGCCCCAGGTGTTTGGCGGTTGTCCACTCGTTTTTTTCATCCAGGGTTGACATCCAGATTTCGTCACTTCCCTCCTTTCCGAAATTGTTCTCCGGGTGATTGTGAATGAAAAAATACAGGCGCTTACCATCCTGCGAAATGACCGGGGCAGCATCATGGTAAAAGGTGTTTACTTCGCGGTTCAGTTTAACCAACTCGTAGCGGGCAGCGAATTGAGCTTTCAAACCGGCAGCTGCTAACAGGCCAAGAAATAACAACGAGGGTCTCATTAAGTGTTCTTTTGCAAGTAAATTTAGCAAACAAAGAGCAATCTGCTCAAGCTAAATTTTGTTCCGGACTTGCGTCAGAAAAGGCTTTTATGAATTATTCCGCGCCCGCTCATTGCAATGGATACAACGATCAACAGCAGCGCAACAGCATTGTAAATAAACAGGCGCCTGTGCCGAAGGGTATCCGATGCAATTTTCCTGGCTCCGGTGCGGGCCAGGGTAATGAGGGCAATGGCCACCAGCATTAAAAAAATGTGTTCAACCGTCCAGTACCGCAACGTACTGTCCTTCATGGTAAACTCATTAAACTTTACGTTCGGGCTGACGAAATACAGGATTAGCCCCACCACCAGTTGCAGGTGGGTGAAAATAAACAGGTAAAGCGACAATTTATTGTCCAGATTAGTATAGGGCTTCTTGTTCATCCATTTGTACAACGAAACAACCACTACGGCCACCAGGGCCAGTAATACAAAATAGCGAAGCAGGGTGTGGGTATGCAGTAAGCCGGTATACATGGATGGTCAATTTATAGCACCAAAATAGGAAGCCTTTCTGAAAGTTCCGAAAAATGATATTTTTGACTGCCTCATGAAGTACCTTCCTTTTCTGTTTTGCATATGCGTTACATCGTTTGTTGCAGCACAAACCGATGAAACCAAAGTGAAGCCCCCCGATACGGTTCGTATCGGCACCTACATCATCAGCATTCACGATATCAACTTCCAGCAGAAGGAATACACCATCCGGTTCTGGCTGTGGCTGATTTACGATAACCTTCAATTTGATTTTGCCAAACAAATAGACATACCCAATGCCAAAACCATTGAGCAGCCGGAAGTGCTGATGGACATGGTTGATGGAAAAATGTGGCAACTGATGAAGATGAAATGCGAAATGAAACAGAACTGGAAGGTAAACGATTTTCCGTTTGACCGGCAGCGGCTGGTGGTGCATATTGAAAACTCCATCTACGACAAAAATCAGTTGGTATTTGTTGCTGATGAGTTTGGAAGCGCCTACGATCGCGAACTTACCCTTGACGGCTGGCACATCCGCGATTTCAGGGTTACAACTAACACGCACGAATACATTACCGTATTTGGCGACCCCCGCTCGGAACTGATGCACTCGGAATACGACTCATTCGATATTATTATTGACATTGAACGCAATGCCTGGGGATTGTTTCTTAAAATTTTCATCGGCATGTACATTGCCTTTCTTATTGCCGTGCTCAGTTTCACGCCCAAGGCCAATGAGCTGGAACCGCGCTTCGGGTTGCCGGTGGGTGGGTTGTTCGCAGCGGTGGGTAATAAGTACATTATAGACTCCTTGCTTCCTGAATCCTCTTCGTTTACCCTTGTTGATACACTGCACACCATTACCTTCCTCGGAATTTTCGTTACCCTACTCATCTCGGCCGTTGCCCTCAGGCTTTACGAGCGCGATAAGAAAGAGGCAAGTGCACGCGTTGATTACTGGGGCTCACGCTCGGTGATTGTGCTCTACGTACTATTGAATATCGCCATTGTATGGCTGGCAGAAAAATAAGTGAATGACAAATGAAAATTCCTATACCTGGTTAATCCGTTCATCATGAAAATAGTTAAGCGAATACTTCTTGGCGTAGCAGTTCTTGTTATGCTGGCAACTGCAGCCCTGTTCATCTACCTGCGTACTCTTAAGCCGCACCTTTCGGGAGAATTAACCCTTAATGGTTTGAAGGGTGAGGTTGAGGTGCTGTTTGATGCGTATGGCGTTCCGCACATCTACGCCCAAACTATGGAGGATGCCTACTTTGCACTCGGGTATGTGCATGCGCAGGACAGGCTGTTTCAAATGGAAATGCTCAGGCGCGCAGCAGGCGGACGCCTGGCTGAAATTCTGGGCGAAGACTTGTTGCCGGTAGATAAATTTTTCAGAACGCTGGGTCTTAATCATTTCGCCCAAGAACATGCGGCAAAATTTCTGAGTGCCGATACAGCCGATTACCAGCGGGCCGCCTTTGCCTACCAACGGGGCGTTAACCAATATGTTACTACCGGAAAAACGCCAATTGAATTCACCATCATGGGCATACCCAAGCAAGCGTTTACACCGGAGGACATCTACCTCGCCATCGGCTTCATGTCGTTTGGGTTTGCCGAAGGCTTTCATGCCGACCCGGTGCTGGAGAAAATAAAAACCGAATGGGGTGAAAAGTACCTCGAGGGGCTGGCCGTTCAAACACCACCCGATGCGGTGCAGATTAAAAATTTCAACGGACCGGTAAAATCATCACCAGGTAATAAACTCATTGCCTCCATCAACCGGGCCATCGAAAAAATCCCGATTCCCTTGTGGCAGGGCAGCAACGGTTGGGTAGTCTCTGCGGATAAATCCTCAAGTGGATATCCGATTCTTGCCAACGACACCCACATCGGCTATGCGCAACCGGCCGTGTGGTACGAAGCCCACCTGGAATATCCGGGATTTAGTTTCTATGGTCATCACCTGGCGGGCATCCCGTTTGGCCTGCTCGGCAATAACCGCTTCTGCGGATTTGGCCTTACCATGTTCGAGAATGATGATGTGGACTTTTATCGCGAACAATCCAATCCTGAAAACAAAAACCAGGTAAAGTATGCGGATGCATGGGAGGACCTGTTGGTACGGGAAGAACTGATTAAGGTAAAGGGATCAAAAGAGGTGGTGTTAGAAGTAAAAAGCAGCCGGCACGGTCCCATCATTAATGGCATTGTTGAAAATACTCCCGCTGAAGGAGAGCCCATTGCGCTTTCTTGGCTTTTATTGCTCGTTGAAAATCATGCCCTGCAGGCTGCGTGGCGGTTAAACCACGCCTCAACGTTTGAAGAAGCCCGCCAGGCCGTTTCGCTGTTTTCGGCTCCCGGTCTTAATGTGATGTATGCCGATACCGCTAAAAACATTGCCTGGTGGGCCGCAGCAAAACTCCCGGTACGAGCGGACCATGTGGTGAGCAAAGTATTTTTAAACGGTGCCAGCGGCCAGGATGAATACAACGGCTTTTATGATTTTTCAAAAAACCCTCAGGCGGTTAATCCTCCCTGGGGATTTATCTATTCCGCCAACAACCAGCCCGAAGCAGTTGACGGGGTGCTGTACCCCGGCTATTACTACCCCAAGGGACGGGCCGGAAGAATTGTGGAGTTACTAGGCGAGAATAAAAAATTCTCCCTTGCACAATTAAGTGCCCTGCAACTGGATGTTACCTCTTCCATGCACGTTGAGGTCGCCAACGAAATAGCCCGCATACTCGAAGGCCTCAATAATCCGACTTATGCCATACTTATAAACGAACTCACTCAATGGGATGGATCGCACCAGGCTAACCTGATTGCTCCATCCATTTACAACAACCTGCTCGACCAGATAATGCATGGCGCCATGCTGGACGAACTCGGTGAAACCGCACTTGCTTCGTTACTAAAAACCTCCGTTCCCAAAAATTCATATCATCGCTTTATTGCAACAGCCGGCAGCCCCTGGTGGGATGATGCAACCACCAAAGAAAAAATAGAGAACCGCGAAGAAATTGTAGAACAGGCTGCCATAAAAACGATGGCTTTACTAAAAAAGACATGCGGTGAAAAGCCCGAGTCGTGGACCTGGGGTAAAATTCATACGCTTACCCATGCCCATGTCCTTGGAGCAGTGAAGCCACTCGAAAAATTTTTTAATGTCGGCCCTTTTACAGTTGATGGCGGCAGCGAAGTTATCAACAACCTGCATTACAACCTTGAAAACAACGGGTACTTCCATGTGAATGGCGGGCCGGCCCTGCGAAAAGTATCCGACTTTGCAGATCTTGAAAACGGAATCACCGTATCGCCAACCGGCCAGAGCGGAAACATCATGAGCCCGCACTACAGCGACCAGGCCGAACTGTTTGCCACCGGCAAAACCAGAAAGATGCTAATGAACCGGCAGGAGATTAACACTACATCAAAAAACCGGCTTGTGTTGCATCCGGCTGATTAGCTGTCAGAAAAGTATTAAAAGCCGGTTAAATCAATAATTTGTACATTAAAAATATTGCCATTCAAGTTTGTATATTTAAGTTGTGGAGACTTTAAGAATTGATATAGTTAATCCGAAAGCCAAGAAAATCATTAAGGACCTGGCTGATTTAAATCTTATTAACATTCGGGACAAAGACCCCCTCAAATCTTTTTAAGCGCTATTGAACAGA
>CAYNIH010000030.1:6061-16838 GCA_964397115.1 uncultured Roseivirgaceae bacterium
CGAAATAACAAAAGAAGTCGAATTAGTTCGGTCACCACTTTCACCGCACTTTCACAAACACCAAAACTGATTAACATCAGCCAGTTTTAGCTGTTGAACTGACAAACATCACACCCGACTGTGACTGCAGTTACTTGAATTGATCAATACGCTTGGTTATTTCATATCAAAATCAAACCGATATGAAAACCAGGAACATTGTTGTATTAGGCAGCAATTTCGGAGGAGCCACGGCTGCCCTTGAATTGCAGCGGAAATTAAAGAACCAAGCTACCGTAACGGTTATTTCTCCCAATCCGAATTTCACCTTTATTCCTTCCTTAATTTGGGTGCCCTTTGGCAGGCGTAAACTTACCGACATCAGTTTTCCAATACGGCCCATCATGGAGAAAAAAGGAATCCGGTTTATCGAAGATGCCGCTACCCGTATTAACCCCGACCAAAATACGGTGGAGACCAGACAAAACGGAAACATCAGCTACGACTACCTGGTTATTTCCACCGGCATCCAAATGGACTTCAGCGTTGTTGAAAACCTCCATCCCGAAAAGGGATACGTAGAAAATATCGTTATTCCTAAATACGGTGAGCGGGCATTGAAAAAACTTGACGAACTAACCGAAAATCCCGGCCCGGTTGTGGTTGGCGCAACGCAAAGTGCCAGCTGCATGGGCGCTGCCTATGAATACCTTTTTAATCTCGATAAGGAGCTGCGCAAGCGTAAAATCCGCGACAAGGTTACGCTCACCTGGTTTACCCCCGAGCCCTTCCTGGGGCACTTCGGCATTGGCGGCATAACAGGCGGCCAAACCATGCTCGAAATGTTTATGAAGATGTATAACATTAAATGGTACACCAACGCCTCCATTGAGCGCATCGAAAAGGAAATTGTTTACCTGAAAGACGGCACCCAACTGCCCTACAAAATGGCGATGATTATGCCACCGTTTATCGGAACGGAAGCCATGTTCCACTCGCCCGAATTGGTGGATGAAAAAGGCTTTGTAGTGTGCAACGAAGGCTACCAGCACGTTACCTACAAAAACGTGTATGCCGTAGGACTTGCTGTAGAAGTAAAGGCTCCGTTTGCCTGCGTAGTACCCTTTGGTGTTCCGAAAACAGGTTTCCCTACTGAAGTATCGGCCAAGATTGCCGTGAAAAACATTGTAAACGAAATCCTCGGCAAGAAGAAATTTGTAACACGCCATTGGGGCAAGATTCCCGCTGTGTGCGTAATGGATGCCGGGCATAAAGAAGTAATTATTATGGGCGACCACTTATTTAAACCGCGCAGGTTTGCCGTAATGATTCCAAATATTTTTAATGACTGGACCAAACTGCTTGTTGAAAAATATTTTCTGCTTAAGTTTAAGCACGGCCTTTCCATGCTTCCCTAAGCAAGTGATGAAGGCCGATAATCCCTGTTGAAAAAAAATGAAAGTACACATTCAAACACTCGATTTTACCCCCCGCCAAAGCCTGCTGGATTTGGTGAATGAAAAGGTTGAAAAACTTGAAAAGTTCAGCGACCGGATTATTGACAGCCGGGTAATTCTCAGGATTGAAAAATCTTCCACGAACAACAACAAGGTTTGTGAAATCCGGCTGGGTATACCCGGAAACGATCTGTTCGTAAAAAAGCAAACCGAATCATTTGAAGAGAGCCTTCAGAAAGCCGTTGATACGCTGGAGCGCCAGTTGAAAGACTGGAAAGAAAAAAAGAAAAGCTAACGAAAACCCTGGCAAAACCGGGGTTTTTCGTTGATCAAAATCCGCTGGAATTCTACCTGCCATTGTTGTACTTTGGCCATCCTAACTCCAAAGCCGATGAAAAAATCTATTCTCATCCTATGGGTATTTATTGCCGTTACTGCCAGTGCGCAGGAAAACATCACCTACCAGCGGCCACCAGAAGAAATTGCCAGGCTGGTGGAAGCTCCGCTCACACCTTTTGTGTCCTTTTCGCCTGACCGGCAGTGGATGCTGCTCATGGAGCGTTCGGATTTCCCTACCATTGAACAACTTTCGCGGCCCGAGTTGCGGCTTGCCGGCCTGCGCATCAATCCCGATAACTTCGGCCCCAGCCGGGGCAACTACATCATTGGGCTGAAAGTAAAACAGCTCGCTACCGGCAAGGAGTTCGAAATTAAAAACCTCCCTTCGCCCCTCTTGTTAAGCAGTGCCGGTTTTTCGCCCGACAGTAAAAAAATTGCGTTTATTCAGAATAACCCAAACCAACTGGAACTCTGGATTATTGAGTTAACTACCTTCTCGGCCTCCCGTGTAAGCGGGCGCAAACTAAACAATGCCTTGGGAGGATCCTTCAGCTGGCTTTCTGATTCGCAGCACCTGTTGTTTACGGCTGTACCACAAAACCTCAACCCGCTCCCTGCCAAATCGCGCATTCCTGCCGGACCGGTGGTTGAAGAAAATATTGGTAAGAAAACGCCTGCACCTACTTTTCAGGATTTACTGAAAAACCCTTACGATGAACTATTGTTCGAATACTATGCCACCAGCGATTTGGTGTTAACAAATCTGAACACAGGCAAAGAAAAAACGATAAGCCCTTCGGCCATTCATGGCAGCTTTGATCCCTCGCCCGATGGAAAACTCGTGCTGGTGGAATTGATTCACAAACCGTTCTCCTACCTGGTTCCGGTAAACCGTTTCCCGCACCTGGTGCGCATCCTCGATCGGGACGGCAACACGGTGAAAGATGTTGTTGACGTTCCGTTAACCGATTATATCCCCATCGGCAACAATGCCACCCACAAGGAGCCGCGCAACCACGGCTGGCGTGCTGATAGCCCTTCAACCCTATATTGGGTGCAGGCCCAGGATGGCGGTGACCCGAAATTAAAATCCGATATACGCGACAAAGTGTTTACCTGGGACTTTCTCTTTGCGGACCAACCAAAAGAACTGATTAGCCTGCCCCTGCGCTACAGCCGCATTACCTGGGGCAACAACAATACTGCCTGGGTGGCTGAGCGGTGGATACAGGACCGGAAAGAACGGGTTTACCAAGTGAATCCGGAAACCGGTACAAAGAAACCCATCATCGACAGAAATTATGAAGATGCCTACACCGATCCGGGAAACGCGTTGACAACAACCAACACCTATGGCCGCAGCGTGATGCTCATTACAAAAGACAACTCGGTTTACCTGAGTGGCATGGGCTCCTCACCGCAGGGCGACATGCCTTTTCTGGACAAAATGAATTTAACAACCGGAAAGAAAACACGCTTGTGGCAATGCCAGGCACCCTATTATGAATTTGTTGTTGCCTTGATCGACCCGAAAAAGAATTCGTTCGTTACTTCGCGCGAATCGAACAGCGAAAACCCGAATTACTATATGCGCACAGCCGGCTCGGCAAAAACCACGCAACTCACCTTCTTCGACCACCCCTACCCGCAATTGCGCGAGGTGAAGAAACAGGTGCTGCGCTACAAACGTGCCGATGGCGTTGACCTCACAGCCGACCTGTACCTTCCGGCCGGATACAAAAAAGAAGACGGCCCGCTTCCCGGATTGGTGTGGGCTTACCCTCGTGAATTCAAGAGTGGCGATGCAGCCGGGCAGGTGCGCGGATCAAAATACTCTTTTACCCGCCTAAGTGCGGGCGGCCCCATTTTTTGGGTGGCTCGCGGTTATGCGGTATTGGATAATGCCACGATGCCCATTGTTGGCGAAGGCGACAAAGAACCCAACGATACGTATGTTGAACAACTCGTAGCCAGCGCGCAAGCCGTGGTTGACTATGCCGCTTCGCTTGGTATCCTCGATAAAAACCGCGTGGGTGTGGGCGGCCACTCCTATGGCGCGTTTATGACGGCCAACCTGCTGGCCCACTCCGATATTTTTAAAGCCGGTATTGCACGAAGCGGTGCCTATAACCGCACACTTACCCCGTTTGGCTTTCAGGCAGAACCGCGAACGTACTGGGAAGCACCCCAGGTTTACTATACCATGTCGCCCTTCTCGTTTGCCGATAAACTGAAAGAGCCCATCCTGTTCATACATGGCGAAGCCGATAATAACACAGGCACATTTCCCATTCAAACCGAGCGGTTTTATAACGCCATTAAAGGGCATGGCGGCACGGCACGCTTTGTTTTGCTGCCTCACGAAAGTCACGGTTATGCTGCCAAAGAAAGCATCATGCACACGTTGTGGGAAATGGACCGCTGGCTGGAAACGTATGTGAAGAATGCCGGCAAAGAAGCTAATCCTAAACTAAAAGCAGGAACTAACTAAAGTCTACCATGATGAGAAACTACTTCTTCCTTGTTCTGATTATTCTGGCTTCATGCCAAACCGAAAAATACGATCTGATAATCCGCCAGGGAACTGTGTATGACGGGTCGGGCAAAGCGCCTGCAATTACCGACATCGGCATCAATGCCGATACCATTGCGTTTATCGGTGATTTATCGCGCGCCAAAGGCAAAACAGAAATCAATGCACAAGGGTTGGCCGTTTCACCAGGGTTCATCAACATGCTGAGTTGGGCAACCGAGTCGCTTATCCTGGATGGCAACTCCCAGGCCGACATACGCCAGGGCGTTACTCTTGAAGTATTTGGCGAGGGTTGGTCAATGGGTCCGTTAAATGAAAAAATGAAAGCCGACCAACGCGAGGCCATGAAACGCAACCCCGACTGGCAATATGAAATTGACTGGACTACCCTTGGCGAATACCTCGAGTCGCTGGAGCGCAGGGGCATTGCCCCCAATGTGGCCTCGTTTGTTGGTGCCACCACCGTGCGCATTCACGAACTGGGCTACGCCAACCGGCTGCCCACCGCTGAGGAAATGGAGCGCATGAAAGCCCTGGTAAAACAGGCTATGGAAGAAGGTGCCCTGGGCGTTGGCTCATCGCTGATTTATGCGCCTGCTAATTACAGTTCCACCGAAGAACTTATTGAACTGTGCAAAGTGGCCGGCCAGTACGGGGGCATGTACATCACCCACATGCGTAGCGAAGGTAACAACATTTTCGGGGCGGTAGATGAAACCATCCGCATTGCCCGCGAGGCCAACCTGCCGGCTGAAATATATCATTTAAAAATGGCGGGGAAAGACAACTGGTGGAAACTGGACTCGGTAATGGCCATGATTGACAATGCCAACAAAAAAGGTCTTAAAATCACAGCCGACATGTATACCTACCCGGCTGGTGCCACCGGGCTTGATGCTACCATGCCTCCCTGGGTACAGGAGGGTGGAATAAAGGAATGGATCAAGCGGCTGCAGGATCCGAAAATCAGGAAGAAAGCGCTTGATGAAATGCGCAAGCCATCCGATAAATGGGAAAACCTGTTGCTGATGGCCGGCAGTCCCGACCGGGTGCTGTTGCTCGATTTTGCCAACGATTCGTTGAAGCGGTTTATCGGAAAAACGTTAGCCGAAGTGGCCGCCTTCTATGGAAAATCACCGGAAGAAACCGCCATGGACCTTGTTATTGCCGACAGCACCCGTGTGGGAACAGCGTATTTTATGATGAGCGAAGAAAACATTAAACGGCAGATAGCTTTACCCTACATCAGTTTCGGCTCCGATGCCGAATCTCCGGCAACAGAAGGCGTTTTCATTAAAACTAACACCCACCCGCGGGCCTATGGTAATTTTGCCAGACTGCTCGGCAAATACGTTCGCGATGAACAAGTCATCACGCTGGAAGAGGCTATCCGAAGACTTACTTCATTACCTGCCTCGAATTTAAAAATCAAAAAAAGAGGTATGCTGCAAAGCGGGTATTATGCCGACATCGCCATTTTTGATCCGGAAAAAATTCAGGATCATGCTAGCTTTGAAAAACCGCACCAGTATGCGACCGGTATGGTGCATGTGTTGGTAAACGGCACACCGGTAATGAAAAACGGTGAGCACACCGGTGCACGGCCGGGCAGGGTGGTGCGCGGGCCAAGCTGGAGAGGTAGCGATGCTGGCCGATAGCTTACTTGCCTTTCTGAAATCATTAACACTTCGGGCCAAACTTCCTGCGGGGGTTAAGGTAATGAATCCATATCAGGATTCATCTGTTTTTGCCTTGTGCACAACGTTCTACTCGAAGTTCTATAGTGATAATCGCCCGCGTACCCTTATCCTGGGTATTAACCCCGGACGTTTTGGTGGCGGTGTTACGGGCATTCCATTCACCGACCCGATAAAACTGGAACACCGGTGCGCTATTAAAAATGACCTACCCAAAAAAGCTGAACTATCTGCCGACTTTATTTATTCAATGATTGAAGCTTATGGCGGAGTGGATGACTTCTACGGAAAATTCTACATCAGCGCGGTGTGTCCGTTGGGATTTACCAAAAATGGAAAAAACCTGAACTACTACGACCTGAAACCACTGCCCGAAGCTGTAAAAAACTTCTGCGCCTCCTCCATTGACAAACAGGTAAACATGGGCCTGAACAAAAAGCGATGTTATTGCCTGGGCGAAGGTCAGAATTTTAAATTCCTGCAACAACTCAATCATTCGCGCAGATTTTTTGATGAAATTATCCCATTGCCACACCCCCGATTTATTATGCAATACCGAAGAAAAAGTCTGAACAAATACTTCCAAGAGTATATACATGCATTATCGTTTGCTTAGCATTCCGGTGCAGCTTCTTTTCCTTGCCTTCAATTTTGATCCCATCTCAAAAATACCGTTTGTGAATTTTCTTCATATTTGGTTATTCTGCTCCGTAGGCCTTTTTGCCCGAGCAACCTCCAGTATGGGCTGCAAATGGGCTCTAATAAACTTAGAACGCCCTTACAGAAAAAGAACTAACTGATTACCAGACTATCTTCATTTTCAGCGATAAATGCTTTATAATCGGGGTATGAATTTTCTGAAGCGAAAACCTGACAACTTCAATTACGACCAGACACGCACTTGCCAGAGTTGCCAAACCATCTTTGCCGGCCGCTATTGTTCCCGTTGTGGGGAAAAGGTAATTGAACCAGAGGATCGATCATTCAAACAATTTGCCAATGGCGTATTTAATGCTTATACTTTCATTGATGGAAAATTTTTCAATAGTCTCAAACTGTTAATCTTACATCCGGGCAGGTTTGCTCAACGCATGGTTACAGGCATCCGGCAGCCCTATATGAAACCCATCGCATTATTTTTTGTAGCCAACTTCGTGTATTTTCTTTTTCCTCTATTTCAAACCTTTAACACCACCTTACATTCACAAATGAATTATATGGGATACAATGAATATGCCCAAACCCGAGTTCAGCGTCATCTTGATCGAACCGGTCAATCGCTTGAGAATTTCACACCCATTTACAATCGAACGTCAACCAACTGGTCTAAATTACTTTTGATATTAATGGTGTTGTTGTTTTTCCCTTTTGCAGTTTTAATTAACCTAAATAAGCGCAGTTATTTATCAGATCACCTCATGTTTTCACTTGAGTTTATAACCTATGTATTATTCGTCCCCACCATACTGCTGAGCCTCCTGCTTTTTCTGATAGCGGGTGCCGGCCAATTATTCAATTTACATTTCGATTTTCTGTTTTGGGATGGAACGATTACTCCTATTTTGCTCGGATTATTGTTGTATTTTTTTATTCGTTCCCTGCGAGCATTCTATGGCTTCCCATGGTGGCGCACGGTAATAAATTCCGTTTTGTTTTTGTTAGCCACCCAATTAACACTTTCGGCATATCGCTTTATTTTATTTCAAGTTACCCTGTGGGACTTAATCCGATAGGAGTAATCTTGCATTGAACGGCAGGCACTAAGAAATGCTTGAGTGTTTAGGTTTGTACCCACGTTGTATTACAGCAACCTCATTAACCAGGTGGGCAAACTCATAAACCTTATTAGTACCCCCGGCAGGAATCGAACCTGCACCTAGAGCTCCGGAGGCTCTCGTTATATCCATTTAACTACAGGGGCAATGGAGAGCGCAAAAATAACAGATTGAGCTGACTTAGTTATCAATACCCAAATCTTTTCTCGTTTTCAGCGCAAGTTTCATTTTAACCAGTTCGTACGACTGCCTGATAAAGAATTCCCACTCACTGGGCTTCAATTTTTCCGGCTGGTTTACCAACACCCACCTGGCCCGAGCCAGGTAGGGTGCCGGGAGGAATCCCGCCCTTGCTGACACTTCGTTAAAATCATGATCCGGGACCTTAAAAGAAACCTTAAATGGTGGATCAAGCGAGGTAACGCAAAACATTTTTCCCCCTATAGAAAACACAAGGTCATTATCCCACTTCACCTCTTCGGTTACTGCGGGTAAACTCATACAAAACTTTTCGAGGTACTCAATATTCATTCACTGTGATAAAAAAATTGAACCATCATAATTGGTATTTATACAGCATGCATCACAAGCTTAAGTCGAGTCATCACTTCTTACATGGTAATTAGATACGCAATTATTTGGTGAATTCAAAATCATACGCTACCTTTATCTTGGTTTTAAACGAATGTTTAACTAAAACACAAAGCGCTATGGCAAAGAAAGCGAAAAAGAAAGCTAAGAAAGCTGCTAAAAAGAAGAAGTAAGCTTCTTGATTTTCTAAATCAATGTACAATAAAGGTTGATCGAGGATCAACCTTTATTGTTTTATACGTTCGGCTACTAATTCACTTTCTTTGCCGGGTTACCGAATACGGTTTCCCCATCCGCAACCGGTGCAATCACCACCGAACCAGCACCTACCCGAGCATCTTTCCCAACGGTAATGCCGCTAACAAGTATTACTCCGGTGCCTACAAAAGCTCCCTCTCCGATAATAACACCCGTACCGATTATGCTCCCCGCACCAAGTTGTGCGAAGTCACTTACCTGAGCACCGGCACCGATAACCACACCGGCATGAATAATTGCATGACTGCCAATAACCACTCCGGCACCCACCTGCACACCCGAATCAATCAGGTTGCCATAACCCAAGGCTGCTTTTGGCGACAGGTTGGCCCGGTTGTGTACGGCATTAACCGGTTGCACCTTCCGCTGTTCATTCAGAAGCGCTACCAGCCTTTTCTTCAGGCGCACCTCATCCACGGCAAGACAAGCCTCACACTTTTTCCCGATCAGTTTCAAAAAACCCGCATCATCGGTACTTCCCAAAACGGTGGCATCATCAACCTCCTGGCCGTGCAGTTTTTTATCGTCATCCAGAAATCCGTAAACCACGTTTCCGTTGCTTTCCAATATCTCCTTTGCAGCCCGGCCCAGGTAACCGGCACCGAAAATAATAACAGGGTTCTCCATAGCGTATTGTTGTAATCCCGCAAAGGTAAAGCTAACCGGTTAATCCTTTTTAATCAGCATTATGAAACGACCAAGCTGCTTCCTTAGGTAGGTTTGTTGAGCGATGAGCAGCACAAAGAATGGAAGGTAACCCACCCGGTAGCGAACCAGCGTTCCGGCATTAGGCATGCTCAACGCAATACCTACCGAAAGCACAACGGCATAGGCCAAAATAGCTATAACCCAAAGGCGGTATGGAGATTCTTTTAACCGTTTAAGATGCGGAAAAGCAAACACCGAAAGTACCAGCAGCACCAGGTCTTCAAAAACCGCAATTACCTGAAAGGGCTTTGAAAGGTTTGGCGCCAGCGGGGCAAACAAACCGGTAACCAATGCCAACGGTGCGCGTGCCAGCAGGCTGTCCCAGGCGGGGTCTATGTCGTTAATGGGGGTGGACCGTTGCGGGTCAGACTTTGCGATTGAAAACTGCCGGGTTTCGTTAATGACAGCAGGGATTTTGTCCAATTTCAGGTTGGGATGCAAAAGTCCGCCAGCGGGAATCAGCAGGAACATCAGGCCGGCAAAAAGGAGGCACAGCCTGAAAAAAGAAATTTGAAATTTTTCAGTAATCCTTAGGGTGACCAATAGCGCAACAGCTACCGGCATGAACACAATCACATAATAATACTTAAGGTTCCAGGTGATCCATAATGAACCGATCAGCAGCAGAATATTCCCTGCTGAAAACCGGTAACGAAACCCTGCTTTAAGGGTTAGAAAAGCCAAGTAATAAATTCCCGTCATAGCCAGGCTCTCCTTTAAGATTCCTGAACTCCAGAATACACACGAAGGGAAAAATAAAAGCGCCACAACGGCCGGAGCCGCCATTTCCGGCATAAGCCGGGCAATCCAACGAGTAAGGTTCCAGGCGGAAACAAACGACAGCAACGAAAAGAAGAGCGAAGTCAAAAAATAGTTCGGACCGGTAAACAAGGTTACAATGCTTACCAGTTTTGTAAACAGCAAGGTGCGGTGTTCGCCCAGAAAATAACCTTCCGGAGCAGAAAAAAGCATTGTCACATACTCTGCAAAATCGCGCATCGCTGTTTCTCTCATCAACAGGGCGCTATTAAAAAATTGAATCGTATCGCTTTGCGGGTAATACCGGTAATGAATAAACCCAACAGCCAAGCCGGCCAATAATTTGAGGGAAGCTGCCGGCCAATAAAATTTACTGATTGCCGAATTATCGGTATACCAACCCCAAAAGAGAAGGCCTACTACGAGGGTAAGACTAAGAGCAATATTCACCGTACTCCTTTGGGTTTAATAAGAGCGGCACCAATCGTACACTCAAGGCACCTGTGCTTTTGGCAGTAATCCGTGTACAGTTCAAGCAACGCCTGGCTATCGAACGATGACCTTACTTTGAGCCCAAGGTCAGCAAATAACCGGGTTACGCTGTTCTTCTCGGCCGGAACGTGCTGCAAAAGGTTGACCGCCTGATCAATAAACTGATGATCATCCTGTTGCTTGCCATAA
>CAYNIH010000031.1:0-16641 GCA_964397115.1 uncultured Roseivirgaceae bacterium
TGTAGGGTAAAAAATCTTCCGATTCAATAACAATGTCGTAATTTTTTGCGGGCGGCAGGATAATCAAATAACTGCCGGTTTCCGGATCGGGATCGTAAACAAAGTCAAGCCGCTTATTCGTTTCGTTGTCAATAACATAGATTTTGGTAGGAATAGGTTTACCTGTTTCGCCATTCAGGATTTTTCCCTTGATCATGGTTAGCGGAATGTTTGAGGCGTTGGCAGGCATATCAAGGAAATAGATATCCTGCGCACCGTATCCGCCTTTCCTGTCGGAAGAAAAATAAGCACGCGAGCCATTGGCGATGAGGGTAAAATAGTTATCGTTTGCCGTGGTGTTGATGGGGTACCCCATGTTTTCGGGCTTCGTCCATTTGCCCTGCACCAGCTTGGTCATAAAAATATCCCTACCGCCTATGGTGGTGTGGCCATTGGAGGTGAAGTATAGTGTTTTCTGATCGGGGTGAATGAACGGAGCATCTTCATCGTCCGTGGTGTTGATGGGCTCACCCAGGTTAACCGGAGTACTCCAACTGCCGTTTGGCAGCAACTCGGTTTTGTAGATATCCATTCCACCTTTGCCACCTAACCGGTCGCTGGCAAAATAAATGGTTTTTCCGTCTGGGGTAATGCTTGCCGTAGTCTCCAGGTATTTGCTGTTCAGGGTGGGCGCTAGTACCACGGGCTTCGACCAGTTTTCTCCGGAGCGGTTGATTACAAAAATATTTCCGGGGTCATCCAAGCCCCCCATAAAGATCATCATTTTCTGTCCATCGGCCGAGATGCCGGCTGTGCCTACATTCTTTTCGGATGAAACCGGTACGGCAACAGGTTCCGTCCACGTACCCGAATGATTATAGGATATATAAACCTCCTCAATAAACTTATCGCCCGACCGGGTTTTGCCGGTATTGGGCCGGAGAGCGGTAAAAGCCATGGTGCTCTCATCAGCCGAAACCACCGGATTATATTCGGTAAACGCTGTATTGACCACCGAGCTGAAGTTATGAACGGTAACCTGCCGCGGTACCGACATCAGGGCGACTGCGTTGTGGCAGATTTCAATAGCCCGGTCGGCCCTGGCAATTGCTGTCTTGTCTGATTTAACCAACTCTTTAAACTGGCTGAACGACTCAATGGCCCGCAACACGTCTTCATTGCGCAGGTATAATTCACCCAGATCATAGTAGGCTGTATTCGGAACGGGGGCCTTGTTCTTTAATGCAAATACATAATAGCCTATGGCTTTCGACTGATCCTGGATGTTGGTTGACTTCTGGTAACACACCCCGGCTTTATAGTGCACCATCGGATCTTTCTCACCCGATTGAATCGCTTCGAGGAATAGCGGCAGGGCTTGCTCGTAATTTTTAATGCTAAAGTACCGCTCGGCCTCGGCAAGGGTTTTATTGCCTTGCGCCATCACCGCTCCGGTAACAGAAATCAGGCAGACAGTAATCAGGAGAAGTCTTTTCATAAACCATATAAAATTTGGTTGCAATACTACTTATACAAAGCGTAAAAAATCAATGAATTTCCCTCGCAACCTTACAAGAGCAAAAATTAAGTTAATAAGGTTTGCATTAAGCTAATATTAAAGTATCACTTAAGCAGAACGCAGTTAAAGCAGGTGGCAGCGAAAAAATTGGTCAACAGGTAGGAATTATAGGCATTAATATCGAATTTTAAGTTGCTTAGCCGAGTTTATGAAGAAAAGTCTGCTCACCCGCCTGTTTGATCTGGAGGAAGGGGAAGAGGGTCGCGTAGTCCTTCTTCTTGTTATGAGTTTTTTCATGGGTTCCTTTCTGGCCACGTTTTCGGTTGCCGCCCAAACCCTCTTCCTCAATAACCACGATGCCAAAACCGACCTGCCGGCAGCCTTTGCCGTGGCCGGATTATTCGGTATGGTAGCAACCCTCACCTACAATTTTCTTCAACGCAGAATACCCTTTCAATTGCTGGGCCTGCTCAGTCTTATTACCGTTACCCTGATCACAGCCGGAATTGAGTTTGCCGATCAGTTCATTGACGATAAAGAAACGATTTACTATTTCGGGTTTACCCAGTTGGCCCCGTTTACGCTGATCACGTTGCTGGTCTTTTGGGGGGCCTTCAACCGGATGTTTAATGTACGTCAAAACAAACGGCTTTTTGGCAGCGTGGACCAAGGGGCGCTGATTGCCTCATTGATTTCATTTTTCACCATTCCGGTTATCTTGCCGCTGTTGCCCCACACCGACTCGCTGTACACGATTAGCCTGGTGAGCATCGTGGTGTTTACGGCTTTGTTTTTTGTGCTCTCGGCAAAATTTGGCGGAGAAAACTGGTCGCTGAGAAGAGAAAAAGAGAGCAACCAAAAAGTAAGCCTGGCCGGATTCTTCACAAACAAGTACCTCATCTTCCTTTCCGTATTCATTATTGTGGGGATGGTGGCCTTTAACTTTACTGACTACCTGTTCCTGAACGTCAGCACCCAGCAGTTTGAACCCGGAGAACTGGCCAGTTTCCTCTCGCTGTTCGAAGGAACGGTAGTGATATTCAGTTTTTTGTTTCAGACGTTCGCGGCCGACCGTGTTATTACCGACTACGGATTGCGCGTTGCAATTTTGATCAACCCTATTCTCATTACCATTTTTATTCTCGCAGCCCTGGTCATTGGTTTGATCTTTGGGTACACCCTGGAAAGCCCCTCCTTCACCATCTTTTTCGTGATGATTGCCATGAGCCAGTTGTTCATTCGTTCGGTCAAGGAATCGCTGGATGAACCTGCCCTGAAACTTTACCAGTTGCCTTTTGAAACCAACCTAAGGATTGATATTCAAACCAAACTGGAAGGAACGATTGCGGCATTTGCCATGGTAATTGCCGGTGGCCTCATTTACCTGATTAATAAGGTAGAGATCTTTGATATCCTCTATATCACGTTGTTTACCATACCCATTATCGCCATATGGTATTTCATTGGCAGCCGCATGTACTACAGCTACCGGCAAACCCTGCATAGCACACTGCTTAAAAATAAAGCCAAGGTAGTTGGGCATGTGGAGCGGGAATACACTGTAGATAAAGTGCTGGAAAAAGAAGTGAACGGCACGGCAGAGGACAAAGTTATTTATGGCCTGAAGTTGATGGAAAAGTTGGAGCCTGCCCTATTTGAAAACGCCATCATCCGGATGACGGAAAGCAGCAACCCCGCCATTAAATCATTTGCCGTTGAGCGCGTAAAAGCGCTGGGTATTGAGAAAGACCTTGAAAAAAATCCTGAACTCCGCGAACTGGCCCACACCGCCCAGGGTGCTGCCGAAGACAGCGACCTGCTCTCCATTGAACCGGAACGGCTGATGAAACTCAGCAAATCGGTTAAGCCGTCCGACAGGGTGCTGGCTGCCAAGTTGCTCCGGAGACTCATCAGCAACCGAACCATTTTCATCTTACTCGAATTACTGCGCGATGTGGATTACCAGGTACGCAACGAAGCCATTGTAACCGCACGCAAGGTAAAACGTCCGGAAACCTTTCCGGTACTCATCGACCTTTTGTCGTCTCCTTCATTCGGTCATCAGGCAGCATCCGCCCTTATTGAAGCCGGCCCAGCCGCCCTCGATTCGCTGGAAACCGCTTTTCACAAATCAGGGCAAACCGAACTGGTCATGCTGCGCATCGTTCAAATCATGGGCCGCGTAGGCGGAGAAAAAGCGCTTGAATTGCTATGGAAAAAAGCCGATTACCCCGATAAGCGCATTGTTAAGCAAATCCTTTATTCCCTCCGTTACATTAACTACCAGGCCACCGGAAGGCAGGCACGCGAGGTAACCGACCTGCTTGAAGCAGAGATTGGTAAAACCCTGTGGAACCTTGCCGCATTAAGCGAACTGCCCCAAACGGAGGAATATTTACTGCTGCGGCAAGCACTGCGCGAGGAAATCAGGCTGAATTACGATCAGCTAACCATACTACTTTCCATTCTCTACGATCCCGAAGCCGTTCAACTGGTGCGCGAAAACATCCTGTCGGGCGACCCCAACGGGATTGCCTATGCCATTGAGTTGATGGACCTGTTCGTTGACCAAGACCTTAAGCCAAAACTCTTCCCGCTGTTCGATGACATCCGCGTTGAAAAGAAACTTGAACTTCTTCAGATTTACTACCCTCGCGAAAGCTATAACCCCATCCAGGTTATCAACTATATCCTGAATCGCGATTTCAACCAGAATAACCGGTGGACAAAAGTTTGTGCCGTTTATACCGCGGCTTTTCTTCGCAACTTCCGCATCAGCCGGGGTCTTATCGCTCAAATGTTTAACAAGGACAAATTACTGCAGGAAACCGCTGCCTGGGTTATATACAACAAGGATCGCGCAACCTATGCAGTTATCAGCCAGCGTCTGCCTAACCGCGACAAAAAGTTCCTTGATTCATCTATCGAAAACAACCAACTGCTTGACGGACTGAACGATGGATTCTTTTTAGGGATTGAGATGGTGCTCTTCCTCAGGCAACTGCCTGAATTCAAAAACATCAGCGGGGTAGTACTTGCCGACCTGTTCGACAAGATTATGCCGCTTGATCTCGCGGCCGGAGAGAAGGTAACATTTACCTCCGATCAGAACGCCCCCATCTTTATCGTGGCCCACGGATCGGTAAACCTCAAGGAAGGCGATACGTTGCGCGCAACCCTGAAAACAGGAAGTATCTATGGCGACATCTTCAAGCAAAACGAAGCGCGCATTCACCCTAATTGCCTCGAAGCCACAGAACGATCGGTGGTATTCCGGATAAATCTTGTTGATTTCTACTTTGTTATCGCCAACCACCACGAACTGGTGGAACAACTTATAAAAAATGTAACGGAACAAAAAACCAACGTGTAAATCGAAACGATTACCCCCATGAAATTTGATGTTGATGTACTGATTATTTACTCCGACAAGGACAACGAAGCGCCAAAAGGCCAGGCAGGATGGGTTACCCAGTTTAAAAAATTCCTCGATTTGATGCTCTCCCAGGTGCTTGGCCAAAAGCCGAACATCCTGCTAAAGAGCGAATACGACAGCATGACTTCGCCCAGGCTGGATAATACTGCCACCCTGGTAAGCATTCTGTCGCCCGACTTCATCCGGTCGGGACAATGTCTCGATAACCTTGAAGCGTTTTACAAAGCTGCCGAAGCGCAGGGCAACAACCGCAACCGCGTGTTTAAAGTATTTAAAACACCCCTCACCCTGCAAGAGCAACCTCCCCGGCTGCGCGAACTGATCGGTTACGAAATGTACCAGCTCGATAACGAAACCGGTGAAGTGCGTGAGTACACCGACTACTTCAGCAGCGATGCCGAACGCCAGTACTGGATGAAGATGGTTGACCTGGCCTACGATATTTATGATACCCTGGCCGAGTTGAGAGGAGAAGAAAAAACGGAGTTTAAAAATATCCACCGCAGGAAAACGATATACCTTGCCGAAACAGGACATGACCTGTCGGTACAGCGGAACATCATCAAGCGCGAACTGCAGCGCCACGGATACATTGTGCTGCCAAATAAAACCCTTCCTGATACCCTTAATGAATTTGAACGCATTGTGCGAAAAAACATTGACGAGGCCAGCCTGTCCATTCATCTGGTAGGAAGCGCCTACGGTGAAATCCCCGAAGGATCCGATCGCTCCATTGTCGATTTACAGAACCGCTATGCGGCCGAAAAAAGCCATCGCGTAAGCAAAGAAGAATTCACCCGGCTCATCTGGATATCGCCCAACCTGATAAACGCAAGCGAACGGCAGAAAGCCTTCATTGAAACCATAAAGCGCGACACCGAGGCACAGGAGGGTGCCGAAATCCTTCAAACCCCGCTCGAAGATTTTAAAAACATTGTGCGGGAAGAACTGATGGATACCCCGGAAAAACGCTCGCTTGATGATACCGGGGGAAAATCCGTTTACCTGGTACACGACAAGGTAGATGCCAATGAAGTAAAACCGATTATCGAAGCCATAGAAAAATCCGGCTACAAGGTACTTACTCCCGAATTTGATGGCGAACTGCTCGACCTCCGGCAGAAGCATATCGAAAACCTGCGCAACTTCGACAGCGCCATCATTTACAAAGGAAAGGTAAACGAGCAGTGGGTTCGGATGAAAGTGCTCGACCTGCTCAAAGCCCCGGGCTTCGGCCGGAAAAAGCCGATTAAAGGAAAGGCCGTAGTAACCACTCCCGGATCGAGAATTAACCTGGATGCCTACAAACATCAGGATATCCGGTTGCTCGAATCCGATCCGAGGGATACGCCACAATCCATTACATCACTGCTCGAAGAGTTTAACAGCTAAATGAATTAAGCCTTGTGTCTTATGTCTTGTGTCTTATGTCTTGTGTCTTGTGTCTAGCGTCTAGCGTCTTAACTAGGTTTTAAACCTCACCATTATGAACCACTCCACCTCTCAAAAAACCAGTGTCCTGAACCCCTTCCCCGGATTGCGGCCATTCAAAATTGAAGAAAGCCATCTCTTCTTCGGTCGTGAAGGACAAAGCGATGAAGTGCTTCTTAAGTTATCGAAGAACCGCTTTGTAGGTGTTATCGGTCCCTCCGGAAGCGGTAAATCATCGTTCATTTATTGCGGGGTACTTCCTATACTCTATGGCGGCTTCCTCACCGATGCCAGCCCCAACTGGGAAGTGGTAGTAACCCGCCCCGGAGCCGGGCCAATTGACAACCTGGCCGAGTCGCTTCTGAAAAACAACAAGGAATACCTCAATGCCGATGCGGATGAACGCAAAATAAAACGCACCATCTTTTCAACCCTGCTCCGAAGCAGTTCGCTGGGCCTTGTCGAAGCCGTTGAACAATCCCGCAGGTCGGCCGATGTAAATTATCTTATTTTGGTTGACCAGTTCGAAGAACTCTTCCGCTTTAAGGATAGCACCGATCCCAATTCCGTAAACGAAACACTGGCCTTTGTAAACCTGCTCATTGAAGCCATCAATTACCCCGACTCGCCCATTTATGTGGCCATTACCATGCGCTCGGATTTTATTGGCGACTGTGCGCAGTTTCCGGAGTTAACCCGTAAAATCAACGACAGCCACTACCTTATCCCCCAACTCACGCGCGAGCAAAAACGCAGGGCCATCGAGGGGCCGGTTGCCGTTGGGGGGGCACAGATAACTCCACGCCTCGTTCAACAATTGTTAAACGATCTGGGGGATAATCCCGACCAACTGCCCATTCTGCAGCACGCCCTCATGCGTACCTGGAATTATTGGGCCAGCTACCGCGATTATGACGATGAGCCCGTTGACCTGAAACACTACGAGGCCATCGGCACCATGCGCGAAGCGCTGAGCATGCACGCCAACGAAGCGTTTGATGAACTGACTGAAGACCAGCAGCGCATTTGCGAAATCCTGTTTAAAGCCATTACCGAAAAACGCGGTGAAAATTTCGGCATCCGCAGGCCCACCCGCCTGAACGAAATAGCCGCCATTGCCGACTGCTCGGAAGAGGAAGTAATTGAAGTGATTGAAAAATTCCGCGAGCCGGGCCGTTCCCTCCTCACCCCGGCACACGGCACTCCCATCACCTCCAAATCCATGATCGACATTTCGCATGAAAGCCTCATGCGGATTTGGGTGCGGTTGAAAAACTGGGTGGATGACGAAGCCGATGCCGTACAGATGTACCTGCGCCTGGCCGAAGCTGCCTCGATGTACCAGGTGGGCAAGTCGGGCCTGTGGCGCCCGCCTGATCTTCAACTCGCGTTAAACTGGCAGGCCAAACACAAGCCTACGCTCGTTTGGGGACAACGCTACCATCCCGCCTTCGAGCGAACCATGGTGTTCCTCGAATACTCAAAAAAAGAATTCGAAACCGAACAACGCATACGCGAACTCGAGCAGAAACGTAAACTTCAGCGTGCGCGCGTAACCGCCATTGTATTTGGAGCACTCACCGTTATTGCCCTGTTGTTCCTCGTTTATGCCTTTGTTAAAAAGACCGAAGCCGATACCAACTTTCAATTAGCCGAAGAGCAACGGAAACGGGCTGAGGAGAATTACCAGGCTGCAGAAGAGGCCCGTAAAGTTGCGGCTTCTGAACGAGACAAAGCTATTGCGGCACAAAAAGCCGAAGCTGAACAGCGCGAGAAAGCGGAAGAAGCTCAGCGGCAGGCCGAATTAAATGCCGAAGAAGCCCGCAGGCAGGAAGCCGAAGCAAAGCGGCAGGAAGGAATTGCGAAAGCAAATCAGCGGAAAGCCGAGGAGAACGAGGAAAAAGCCAATAAAAATGCTGAGGCCGCCCGCAGGGCCGAAGCCGATGCCCGCAATAAACGCTACGTGGCCCAGGCAAAAGCCATGGCGTTAAAATCGCAGGAACTCAGCAACGACCTCTCCCTCGAAGCGCTTCTGGCCCAGCAGGCTTATCACTTTAACAGTCAACATGGCGGTGAAGAGTACGACAACGACATTTACAACGGCCTGTTCTATGCCCTTCGCAACACTAACCATCCCCTCACAGAAAGTTTAAAAGGTCATGAGTATGGTGCAGCCCGTGCCCTGGTTACACACCGGGGCGATGCGGATATTTACTCAGGCGGCAGCGATGGAAAAATCATCCGGTGGAGTAATCAGAACGGAGTTTGGACGAGCACTGAACTGGTAAAAAAACGGCTCAACTACCAGGTGTATGCCATGGACATCAACCCGGACGAAACCAAACTGGCAGCAGCCGGCCTTGACTTTACCGATGACACAAAAAACTACATCGAATTATATGATCTGAAAACCATGGGCAGTCCTAAAAAATTAACCGGATTTTACAAGGCCGTTGAGAACGTACAGTTTACCCCTGACGGCAAAGGACTTTATGCCCGCGACAACGGGGGGCACAGCATCCGGTTCAGCGACTTTACCACGACACGCGAAGTCATCGCATCGCCTGAAAAAATCAACTCCATTGAACTGAGCGCTGACGGAAAACGACTTGCCGGTGCTGGCGACAAGGGCACATTATACATCTGGGATGTTACGAACAACTACCGGGCCACCGAAATCAAACTCGGCAATTCGCCTTTAACTGCGCTTACCTGGCACCCCACCGATAACCTGCTTATTGTGGGCAATAATGCCGGCTTACTGCGCATTGTGCGGGCAGGCATGGTGGTGCGCACACTATCGGGGCACCGCGGCCCTATTGAACAAATCCGCTACAACCACTCGGCCACATTTTTCGCCTCGGCAAGCAAAGACAAAACGGTGCGGCTATGGAACGTAAACAAACTTACCGTTCCGCCCATCGAACTGCATGACCACCTGGATTGGGTGTGGAGCCTCACCTTCTCGCCCGATGACCAGCAAATTATGATCGGCCTGCACAGCGCTCAGCAAACCATCCGGCAGGATCAGCTTAAAAACGAAGAAAGCATCCGGGCTTATCCCACACGTATTTCCACTATGTCGGATATTTTGTGCGACTGGGCAATAAAGCAAAACATGACCGCTGAAGAATGGAATACTTATGTGGGTTCGGACCTGCCCCGGGAACTGACTTGTAAAAATCTACCACCAAACAATAATTAACAGGGATGAATCGATTTTATACATTAATAACTTTATTGATTTTTTCCGTAGCTGCCCTGGCCCAGGATTGCGGACAAATTCTGCGCCTGGCCCGTGCCACCTACGACCAGGGGCGCCTGCATGAAATCGAAGGCCAACTTGCCAAGTGCCTTCTCCCCTCTGGATTTGGTAAAGATCAGAAACAGGAGCGTGTGGAAGCCTACAAACTGCTTTGCCTGAGTTACATCTACCTTGAAGAGCCTGACAAAGCCGATGAGGCCATGCTGAACCTGAAACGCACCGACCCCTACTACGAACCCAACGAAACTGTGGACCCTGCCGAATTTGTTGCCCTGTACAACACCTTCAGAAAAGAACCGGTGTACCGGATTGGTTTTACACTCGGAGGAAATTTTTCACAACCAAACGTATCGGAACTGGTGTATGTAACTGTATTTACAGGCGACAGTAAGTTCAAACCCGCTTTTGCTATACAGTTTGGATCGACTGCCGATGTTCCGCTTACCTTATTTAACACCAAAAAGAAATGGACCCTGCACGGAGAGCTGCTTTACCAGCAACGGAAATTTGAAATCAGCCAGCAGGAAAGCCGGGGGATCGATCCCGGAACCGGCATCGAATTGCTTAACAAACTTCAGGGCGTTGAAACGCAAAGTTTGCTGGCCATGCCGGTAACCCTCCAGTATCGGTTCCTCAACAACGACAAATTCAACCCCTATGTGGGTCTTGGTGTAGCCCCAGAACTGATGTTCGGCCGTAAACTTACTATAGAAAAACTGCGCGATGGGCAGCCTTCGATTCCTGAAAAAAGGGAGGATCTTGAACATCAATCCTATATGATAAACGCCCTTGTTTCGGCAGGCGTAAAACTACCCCTGCAACCCGGAGTGGTTGTACTTGAACTGCGGTATGCCCACGGGCTAACGAATGTAACCACTAAGGAGCATGCCTATGCCAACGAGGCCCTCGCGTTGGATTACGGTTTTGCCGACTCCATTTTCAAAATGTCATCGCTTTCGCTCAGTGCAGCGTATGTATATGAAGTATTTATCCCTAAAAAACTGAAGCATAGAAAATGAGAAGTTACGCTGTTATTTTTTCGGTAGTTGTTTTAGCAGCCTGTTCCAACCTTGATGATGCAGAACTGGCAGAGCGGACCACCTTTATTAAAATCTTCAACGGCATCCAGGGCATTGAAGCCGCGGCTGCCGAACTCACCCCTGACGGCTACATCGTGCTGGGCAACATGACCATTACGCGCGACTCGGTAATTACCGTGGTGTTTAAAACCGACCTGCAGGGTAACTTCACCACCCCCATCCGCTATTTTCAGGGCGGCTCCGGCAACAGCATCAAGGCCCTGCCCAATAACCAGGGTTACCTCATTGTAGGCGAAAAGATTAAAACCAACCCGGCAGCCACGCCTACCGATAACATTGACATCATCTCCGCCCATATGCTGCACATAAGCACCGAGCTGGACAGTATTAAAACCATTTACCTGAGCGATGAAAGCTCCAATGAGGTAAAAGTTGATTACCGGGCCACTGCAATCACCCTAACCCCTGCCGGCAGCGTGGTGATTCTGGGAACGTACCATGAAGCTCTCAACCTGCCTGAGCGTCCTTTTATTCTGCTATATAACAGTACCCTCACCACCGTTGAATGGTATACTGAGTTGGAAAGTGAAGTCCGCAGTTACCGCCATGCAAAATCCGTTCACTACACCAACGGAAATATTATATGGACAAGTTCAATTGCTTCGGAACAACAAAATTTTAATTACTCGTGGCTTAGCGTGGTGTCCTTGCCTGAAGGGTCGTCTGTGCAAACGGTTGACCTGATGGGCGCCACTACGGAACAGACCTTGCAACCTAACGACATGCAGGCTGTGCCCGGCATTGGCTTCGGTATTGCGGGAACACGCTCAAATCCTGACGGCTCAGGTGCCAATGTTTTCTTTGCCCGGGTTGACCTTATTGGCAAAGTTGTTCCTTTTACTATAAAATATTTTGATGCTTACGATGGCACAACTAATGAAACAGCTTCACAAACACAAGATTATGGAACAGCCATAACGCCCACCAAAGACGGTGGATTTATCCTGGCCGGACATTTTGAATCATCGACTACTCTGAATATTGGCAAGGGCGAGAACGACATTTTCCTTATAAAGGTTGACCCCAACGGAAACCTGATCTGGAAAAAAACACTAGGAGGAACAGGAAGTGAAACGGTGAGCACAATTCGGGAAACGGAAGACCGCGGCCTGCTGCTGTGCGGAACGGCCAGCCTGGGCGAAGTGCCTTCTATCTTCTTAATCAAGACAGATAAAATAGGTGAATTGAAAGACTAAATCTGATTACGCTATGGGGAGCATTACCTGTTATTGCAAGCATTATCCCTCTTTGAAAAAAAATAATCGCTTGTTCGTTGCCTTCGCTCTATTATTTTTTCTGGCAAATGCTGCCTTTGCCCAAGCACCATCGGTTACAGCACCAACCGCATCCTCAATTAGCCCGACCGGTGCCACCCTTGGCGGAACGGTTACGGGAACCCTCACGCATCGGGGAACGCGTTGGAATACCTCCTCACCGGTAGGCACTTCAAATCAACTGGAAGAAGCCTCCACCACTGACGGAGCGTTTACTCAGGTGCGCACGGGTATGCCTGCGGCCTCCAGGATATTTTTTGTTGCTTATGCCAGAAACAATGCCGATGAAGGAGTGTCAACAGAATCCTCCTTCTTTACAGAACCCAGCCAACTTACCCTTGGGGATTTTAGCGTTGCTGCCAATGGAGAAACCTCCATCGTACTTACTTTTCCTGCTGCCGATTCATGGGAGGGTACAGGGGCAACCGGAGGCTACGTGATCTACAGAAAAGCGGGCAGCGCTCCTTCGCTGGGAGCTCTTGCCGATGGTGCGGCCCCGCCACCCGATGGAACCGGTGATAAAATTGCCACCATTACCGATGGCAGCGCTACTTCTTTCAATAATACCACCGGCCTGAGTGCCGAAACGGAATACTATTATACGATTGTTCCCTTTGTTTGGGATGGAGCTAGTACTTCTACATACAATTACAACCTTGCCTCGCCTCAGACAGCCAGCGATTTCACGTTCTCAACCAACCCAACCACTCACCCGGCTAACGGAACGTTTACTGTGACCGCGGTGAGTTCATCCCAAATTAACCTTGCCTTTGATGCCCCCTCCGGGAATACCGATGGATACATTATACTCAGACGCAACGATGCCTCGGACCCTACCACATCCGGAATAATTGACGGTGTTGATCCGGTAACCCTGGCCGGCTTATTGCCCCCGGGAACAACCCTGGCCGGCACCTCAACCTCCTCCTCCTTTAACGATACCGGCCTGTCAGCGGCCACACGTTATCGCTACCTGATTATACCCTACAATGCCAATGCCACCAGTGAACCAGAAACTTATAATTACAAAACTGACGGCACCCCTGTAACACCGAAAAATGACTGGACCTTTGCTATCGAGCCTGATGGGCATGCTACGGGCTCACTCACCGCAACAGCGGTAAGCTCCACCCAGATCAACCTTTCCTTTAATAGCATCACAACATCCGGTATCTCCAATGCCTCTGGTTACGTACTCCTGATAAAAAATTCGGCCATTGTAGCTGGCGACCTGGCCGGTTTAACCGATGGTGCAGCACCGAATTCATTTGGATTGTTTAAAGCCCTAATCAATTCCACTTCAGCAAATACCTATAACGATGCCACAGGTCTTTCTCCCAACACCACCTACCACTACGCCTTAATTCCATTTAACCGCATTTCAGATGACGAAACTTATAATTTTCTGACGACCGCAGGATTCATTACAGGCAGCGCCACCACGTTACCAATCAGTCTGACAATTAATGAAATTCCTGGTGGCACCGCCCCTGTAATGGCTGGCACGGTACTGGGTGCCGGCCTCACGGGTAGGGTGATTACCGGCTTTTCCGTTACCTCGGACGGCACTCAGCTTATTACCGACCTTCAGTTTCAATACTCTGGTGCAGACCCAAACGTGGTGTACAACGATGAGTACCTTTACCGGTCTACAACTGCGGGAACGCTGGGCGCTCAGATTGCCTCGGATAACACACCTGACGGTAACTTTAACTGGTCAAGTATTGCTGCAGCCAATCGAACCATTACATCCACACCGGTTTATTATTATCTGGTGGTTGATGTTGATAATGATGTTACTTCGGCAACTGCAAGCAGTACGGTGGCGCTTAGTCAGGCAAACGTCAGTGTTGACAACGGTATTGTAAACACTTTTTCAATTAATAAAACATTCACATTCAACACCTCACAGAACTCAGACATTGTGCTGAATGGCGGTACCACCGCCAGTATTGACTACATTAATCACCGGCAAAATGACGTTACCACCTCCAGGCCTAGCCTTGCTACCTTTCGGATTCGCGATGGTGACGTTTCGAGCGATGGCGACAACAAAGGAACAACCCTAACGAACCTTACCATTCAACTCACTAACCATACAATGGTTAAACGGGTGGCCTTATACGATGGGGGTTCTGAAATCAGCGGTACCGACCAGGCAGTGAGTGGTTCCACTATTTCCTTTAGTGGTCTGTCGCTCACCGCCAACGATGGAAGTACAAAAGATTTTACTGTTCGAGCCACTTTTCAAAATACCGTAACCGATAAAAGCCAGGTACACGTTACCATTACCAGCGCCACTGCCTCCACTTCCGGATCAGGCTTTGCCAATCCGAACGCAGGGGGTGCTGCCACCTCCGGATCGACAAACGTTATCGAAGTATACGCCAGTGCATTGCTGTTAAGCAATAACCCTGCAAGCGCGGATATTAACACCAACTTTACGCTGACGGTGCGGGCCGCAGACGCACAGGGCAACACCGACATTGATTACACCGAATACGTTGAATTATCCGCAACCGGTGGCTCGGGCACGCTTACCGTGCAACCCGGACAATCCTTAACGCCCACCCTTACCGCAGGGGTGTATAACTGGACAACCCTGCGAATTAACCAATCCGGTTCATACACCCTAACCGTGACGGATGACAATCCTCCGGGACTAGACCAATTTACCGATCCCTCAGTTAATATTATCATTAACAGTTCGGCTTCTTCGATTACACCCGGCACCACCACCCCCGCAACCATTTGTTACGGTAACACAAGCGGTTCAGCGCCCTTGGCATTTTTCCCACTAAGTAATATTGTGATTACCGAAACCGACCCGGCTGGTATTTCAGGAAGCCCGGGAGATTATACGTTTTCCATCGCTTTGCCAAGCGGTTTTGTTTTTGATCAAACCGTAACTACCGGCCTTTCGGCATCGGGTGGCAGCGATATTACTATTCCCTCACCACCTCACTACACCTATACCTCAGCCAACGTGGTAGAGTTTACTTTTACCTTAAATGGCACAGCCAATACGAATGTGCTCACAATAGGTGGTTTGAAAGTAGGCCGCCCCCATCCGGGTACTGAAAGTCCTATTCCGACCGGCACACTTAATATTACCCGTTTGGGAGGAACGGCAAATATTGCTGGAGTTGCGGCAAATGCAATACTGGGCTCTGTAAGCGCTTCACAACAAAATCCTGCAGTAAATTTCACTGTTGCAGCGCTCACGGGCAATCCATTTGTCGATCCTAATACAACAACGTTCAATGCAAGCAGCGCACCCATTAACCTTGTCCCCTCAAGTGCACTTGCTGAATCCGTGTTTACCGGAAGTGGTGTAACGTTTTCGAGCCCTAATTACCGGTTTAACCCAAGTTCCCTTTCTCCTGGATATTACCCCATTACCCTTACCCATACAGCAGCTAACGGATGTCAGTCTTATAACACCAAAACATTTGAGGTCATTATTTCCGGTATCATAGGATTAAACTCTATCTACTGCAACAACGATGCGCCTTCACCTGACCTGCAGGTAAATCAAGCTTACATTGATCTCATTATGGGTGGGCCCGGATGGCAGTTGGACCACTTTGTGTATTTTAAAACAGCTGGTGGTACATTAAATTGGGTACCCATCACCGTTCCTAATGCATACCCAAATCCGGTACAATTTGATCCATCACAACCCGTCTACAATGCTGAATATCTCTATTGGGGCGGGCAGATTCCTATTGGTTTTGCTGTGTGCAATGGCGGTTCATACCCTTGCAATGGAGCATCCCCTTATGTTGTTACTTATCAATGGGTTATTGTAAGATCTGCTCCGGCAGTATCATTTTCAATGCAGAATACTTTCTGTGTTGATGACGCCCCAATAAACCTGATTGGAAACCCACCAAACTCCGACAATATTTCAGATGACAGATTCAATGAGGATTCACCTAATGATCCTATATCTGTTTCACCAACTAATCCTCGGGTTTGGTCCTTCAGTCCTAGTACAATGGGCGTAGGCACAGCCAATATTTCATATACATACAAAGACCCCGCTACAGGCTGCAGTGCAACATCCACACCGATTACAGTAACGGTAAACCCAAGGCCGACTTCCGTACCTGCACCAGACATTTCCCCAAGTACGCTGCAAACCATTTGCCAGGGTGCACCGTTTACAAATTTCGTAGCCACCACAATACCCGGCACTACCTATAGGTGGTATTCTAACAGCGCATTAACCGATATTGTCGGCACCACCAACAGTTTTACACCACCAGTTGATAATACCGTAGCCCAGCTGAATACGTACTATGTTACCCGAACGATACTCGGCTGCGAGAGCAACAAGCAGCCAGTAACTCCTCCACCGGCACTCTCCGTTTCGGTTAATGTGATTGCCACGCCCGGGCAACCGGCTCCAAACCGTAACCTTGAATATTGTGTAGGCGCAACAATCCCTGATGGAGACCTACAGGTAACCACCGCAACGGGTACGGTGAAATGGTATCGTAGCGGAAATCCAACGGTTGTTTATACAGGGACAAACCCAAGCGCAGCCGATTTAGGCATAAATACTGCGATAGCCGGCTTGCATGTTTTTGAGCTAACGCAAACTGAATCGGTTAATGGATGCGAAGGACCAA
>CAYNIH010000032.1:0-16350 GCA_964397115.1 uncultured Roseivirgaceae bacterium
AGGGTTTGGTTGAATCAACGGGGACTGAGGCAGACGGCATTGGTCCCCTTATTGTTTTAGAAGGCTCAACCTAATCAGATTAAGCACAGCATTTGCGGCAAGTTTAATGTTGATGAGGCGATCTTTAGAAAGCTGTAGCTTACGGGTTACGGTCTGGTGCTTATCGGAATAGGCAATCCACACGGTGCCTACGGGCTTTTCGGGGGTGGCTCCACCAGGGCCGGCAATGCCGCTGGTGGCAACTCCGATGTCGGTGTTGAATTTGGCACGCACGATGTTGGCCATTTCAATAATGGTTGGCTCGCTTACAGCACCAAAGCGTTCGAGGGTTTCGGGTTTTACACCCAATTGCCGCATTTTAATGTCGTATGCGTAAGGAATTATGCTGCCCATAAAGTAATCGGAACTTCCCGGCACGGAGGTAACCAGGTGCGAGAGGTAACCACCGGTACAGCTTTCGGCAATGGCCAGGGTGAGTTTACGCTCGCGCAGCAACTGGCCGATAACCTGCTCGAGTTCTGCGTTGTCATAGGCATATATGTAATCGCCAAGCAGGGGTTTCAGGTTTTCGATGCAGGCGTTGGTATCCTGCAGCAGTTGGTCATGTGAATTTCCGGTTGCGGTAAGCCGTAGTTTTACCTCACCCAATCCCGGCAAGTAGGCGAGTTTCAAGTTTGCCGGAAGCGATTTTTCCCATCCGGATATTTTGTCGGCCAGAAACGACTCGCCAATACCGGCTGTCCGGATAATGCGGTGAAGGATTACGGGGAGGTTAAAAGTATTTCTTAGTTTAGGAATGACGGTTTCGAGCATCATTCTTTTCATTTCGTGCGGCACGCCAGGCATGGAAACAAAAACTTTTCCGGCTTTTTCAAACCACATGCCCGGTGCAGTGCCTATGGCATTGGTAATTTTCTCACAGCATACGGGCAGGGCTGCCTGCTGCCGGTTGGTTTCGGTAAGTTCGCGCCCCCGGCTTCTAAAAAATTCAGTCACTTCGGCCAGCGCTTCCGGATGTATTTTAAGTTCACAGTTAAAATATTTTGCCAGACAGGGTTTTGTCAGGTCATCGCTGGTAGGGCCAAGGCCTCCGGTAATTAAAATGATATCGGCACGTTGCTCCGCTGCGCTGAAAGCGGCAAGAATATCGGCTTCTGTATCGCCTACTGTGGTTCTGCGCACGGTTTTAATACCCACTTTGTCCAACTCACCGCTAATCCAGTGTGAGTTGGTATCCAGTGTCTGCCCGTAAAGCAGTTCATCGCCAATGGCGAGGATTTCGGCAAGGATAGGTTTCATTTTAAGGTCCCAAGTTGCAAAAAAATCGAAACCGGTGCGTAGAATGAAAAATTTTATTGACTGGGTTTTTGCTGAATGTTGGGTAATTTAGCCGCATCAATCAAAATGGTTATGAAGCAACTTGGATGGGCCATTGTGTTGTTTGCCGGTGCGTGTACCTCAACCCAGCTAAACCAGGCACTGGGCGACTTGAACAAAACGATTGGTGTAGAAAAACCGTTGACTACGGCCGAAGTGGCCGAGGGTTTAAAGGAGGCCCTGATCAACGGTATATCAAAAGGGGCTGACCAGGTGTCGCAACTGGAGGGGTATTTCAAAAACCCGGAGATAAAAATTCCTTTCCCACCAGATGTGAAAAAAGTAGAAAATACCCTTCGGGATATTGGCCTGGGCAGCGAGGTGGATAAATTTATTATGACCCTTAACCGGGGTGCGGAAGATGCCGCTAAAGAAGCCAAACCAATTTTTATCAGCGCTATTAAATCCATGACGATTGATGATGCCTGGGGAATTTTAAAAGGCGAACAGGATGCTGCTACGCAGTATTTGAAGCGAACCACTTCAGCGCAACTAAAAGAGAAGTTTAAACCGGTAATACAAAATTCACTCAGTAAAGTAAATGCCACCAAATATTACAGCGATCTGGTAACCCGGTACAATAAAATACCAATGGTAGAAAAGGTGAATCCAAACCTGGATGAGTACGCCACCGATAAGGCCATTGACGGGTTGTTTCTGATGATCGCTAAAGAAGAGAAGAACATCCGCGAAGATCCGGTTGCCCGTACAACTGATTTATTGAAAAAAGTTTTTGGGTATAATAAGTAAGCTCAATCTGGTTACCTTTATCTTTACAAATGCTGACAGGGTAGTGAAAGGGATGTATCTGGTGGATTATAAGCGATGTATTCCGGTGCCATGAAGGCAGAACCTATACCCAATTCTGTTAATTTTTAAAGACTAAAACCTTTTATAAAACAAAGATAAAGCATGAGTTTGTTTCAAAAGCATGAGTCGATTCTGAAAAAAGCCATTGAGGCACTGCACAAACGTACGTTTTACGCTGCCTTTCCTGAACATCCTGCTCCTGCCGTGTATGGCGAAACAGCCGATGCCGATGGCCAGGCAAAATTCAAAAACTGGTTGGGAAAAAAGTTCGAAGAATTAAAACAAAATGATCCCGATGGCTGGGTAGGTCAGGAAGAATCTCCCTATACCCAAGAGTTGCTTGGTATTTTATACCCATCGTTTTCAACCCATACCCTGATTGACCGTTCCAACAACGCTTATCATGTTTGGCGGAAGGTAAACGTGGCCGACAGGGCTGGGATTTTAATTGAATCACTGGAACGCATTAAGGTCCGCTTTTTTGAAATAGCTTATGCCACCATGCACACCACCGGCCAGGGGTACATGATGGCCTTTCAGGCTTCCGGCCCGCATGCAGCCGACCGGGCACTGGAGGCCATTGCGGCAGGCTATGAAGAGCTAACCCGCTTTCCGGCTGCTGCCTTATGGGATAAGCCGATGGGAAAATTCAATATTCAATTACAAAAAGAATGGCGTGCCGTACCTAAGGGAATTTCATTGGTTATTGGGTGCTCTACCTTCCCCACATGGAATACCGTACCCGGATTGTATGCCAGTTTAATTACCGGCAACCCGGTAATTGTAAAACCCCACCCGGGCGCCATTCTGCCAATCGCCATTGTGGTGGCAGAAATTCAAAATGTATTGAAAGAAAGCAACCTGGATACAACCATCTGCCAGTTAGCACCCGATACTTACGATAAGATGATCACGAAAGAACTGGCTGAACATCCTGATGTAAAACTTATTGACTTTACTGGCAACTCGGCTTTTGGCAACTACCTGGAGGTCCTTCCTGACAAAACCACCTTTACCGAAAAAACCGGAGTAAACTCGGTGATCATTGACTCGGCAGAAGATGCCGACAAGGTTGCGGCTAACCTTGCTTCTTCGGTTGCGCTGTACAGCGGTCAGATGTGCACGGCTCCACAAAATATTTATATTCCTGAAAGCGGAGTTAAAACCGCCAACGGCATTGTCAGTTTTGATGAGTTTGCCCAAAAGATTGTGGACAACATCAACAGCCTGGTGGATAACCCGAAAGCGGGGCCCTTTGTTCTCGGAACCGTTCAGAATAAAAAAACATGTGAACGGGTGGCCGAAGTTGAAAAACTTCCCGGGAAAGTCTGGCTGAAATCAAGAACCTTTATTAACCCGATGTTTGCCAATGCCCGTACAACAACGCCTGTTGTGGTAGAGGTTGATGCATCGAAGAAAGATGTTTTTGGAAAAGAGTTATTCGGGCCGATAGCCTTGCTTATCAAAACAAAAAGTACTGACCATGCCATTGAGTTGGCAAAACAACTGGCCCGGCAGCACGGTGCTATAAGCTGTGGTGCCTACACCACCGATGTGGCTGTGCGTGAAAAAATTGCTGATGAAATGGCCCTTGCAGCAACACCCGTATCGTTTAACCTTACGGGCAGCATTTACATGAACCAGAATGCCGGGTTCAGCGATTTTCACGTTACGGGGGGCAATCCGGCAGGCAACGCTTCGTTTACCAATCCGGAATTTGTAATTAAACGCTTTACCTGGGTGGGTCACCGGGAACCGGTTAAAGTTTAAGGGCAAGCCGGTATTTTGGTGGTTAGCCGAAGGCCTGCTATACCTTTCCGGAAATCGCTTTGATCAGCGCTTCGGCAAAGCGTTCGGCCGACAAGAGGTTTTTTCTAAGCCACAACTCCGGCTCAATCAGTTCCAGTTCGGAAACACAAAGACGGTTGGTGTTATCCCAAATCACATCTACGCGGGCATACACGGGCTTGGGTTGGCAAAAAGAGATCACCTCTTCGGCAAATGCTATTTCTTCGCGGGTGGGGGAGTAATCATGAACGGTGCCGCCAAAATCATCTTGTACCCTGAAATCACCGGGTTTTGCTCTTTTTAATACTGCGTGGCTGTAATTACCGTTAAAAAGGATGTAGGCTACTTCGCCTTTTTCGATTACCGGGTGTTGAAATTCCTGCAACAGGAGGGATTCGTCATTAAGATCGCTTCGTGTTTTTCCAGGTTTTCCGGATTGAGCCGGTAAGTATGGCGAGCCGCCCCTGAAACAGCAGGTTTGAGGATGCATTCGTTCCAACCGGAGTCATTTACAATTTCCGATAGCGATCGCCCTTCACCCGGTTCAATAAAAAGGGTAGGTGGTATGGCAATGCCGTTATTGTACAAATCCCGCAGGTAATGCTTGTCCATATTCCAACGAACCAGTTCGATGGAGTTTATCAGTTTTGTTTTTGCGGTGACAGCATCAAGCCACTGCAAAAATTCCCTGTATCGATCAAAGTAATCCCAGGTGGTGCGGAACAAGGCATACCGGGTATTGTTCCAGTTGTATCCGGCATTATCCCAGTTTGTTCTGTCAATCCTGAGGCCCCGCTTCTCTAATGCGGAGCGAAGCAGGTGGTCTTCATCAAGAATATTCTGAATGTACCAGTTAACTTCTTTTGGGATTACGTACCTGGAGTCGGTGAGTAAAGTAATGTCGGTCATTGAAAAAACCAGAGTTTAATGGCCAGCACGATAACTGCACCTACCAGTATTCGCTTAATCCACATGTCTCCTTTTTCCACGCTCCAGCGGCTGGCGTACCAGCCGCCAAATCCCTGGCCGATGGCAAGCACCAATCCGGTAGTCCAGATGATTTTATTTTCCAGTGCAAATACGATCACGGAAACACCGGTGTACACAATAGCGGCAAATACTTTTACGTAGTTTGTTTTAATAAGTCCGAGGTGGTTGATTTTGGTAAGCACGGCTATTACCATAAAACCTATCCCCGCTTGGATAAACCCACCGTAAATTCCCAGCAGAAAGAAAGCGATGATTCCAAGGAGTTGGTGCCGGGTTTCAAGTCGTTCGGTGCGGTTGCTCAGGTTTAGCCGTGGTTCTGAAACAATTGAAATTACCACCCCTACCATAATCACCGCCAGGATGCGGTTAAACAGCGTGTCATCAATAGTTACCGCCAGCCGGGCCCCCATAAATCCACCACCCAGTGAGGCAATGCCCAGGTAAATGCTGTACGGTAACGGAAGTTTAATGCCCTTGCTGTTGAATCCACTGACGGCAAAAATATTTTGCGACAGGATGGCCACGCGATTGGTAGCGTTGGCTACCGAGCCGGGCAAGCCCATAAAAATGAGTATGGGCAGGGTGATTAGCGAGCCACCTCCCGCAACCGTGTTTAAAAAACCGGCAACAAAACCGATGATCACAATCAAAAAGTAAGTAAGCAGTTCGGTTTCCATTACCTGACCTTTGCCGTTCGGATAATGCGTGAAAACAATCCGGGAGAGTACCGCTTTACAAAAACCGCAAGTTTTTCTTTTACTCCACCGATGTAAACTTCTTCTTTTCGTTGTTCAATGGCCCGCACCATTTTTCGTGCAAATACCTGGGGCTTCATGCCCCGATCGGTTGTGGTGTCCATCTTGTTTAGTGTACTGCCGTCACCGGTAAGGGCATTGTGGGTAATGTTGGTGCGTATCCATCCGGGGCAGACGAGGGTTACATAAATGGTTTTGCTTTCGCGCCACAGTTCGGCACGCAGTGAATCGAAAAACCCGTGCAGGGCATGTTTGGCGGCCGCATAGCCCGACCGGTAAGGTGTTCCTATTTTCCCCATCACGCTGCTTACCGTTACAAAGTGCCCGGATTTGCGGGTAAGAAAATGCGGCAACAGGTATTTTGTCAGGGCGAGGGTGCCGAAGTAATCAACCTCCATGAGTTTGCGGTCAACCTCAACGGTAGTTTCTTTGGCAAGGCTGCGCTGGGAAATACCGCCATTGTTAATAAGGATGTCCACCCGCCCGAAAAACTGCAGGGCAGCTTCAACGCTCAGGTTAAGCATAGCCGGCTGGGCCAGGTCAATGGGCAGGATGCGTATATCGGGTTGGATTTCTTCCGGACAATTGCCCTTTACTTTTTCCAGGGCTTCTTTTCTGCGCGATGAGAGAATGAGTTTTGCTCCTTTGCGGGCAAGTTCATAGGTAAGCGCTTCACCAATGCCGGAAGATGCCCCGGTGATCCAGATTACTTTGTTTTTGAAGTACCCCATCTTATGAAGAATGGCTGAATTGTTTCTCTTTTGGCTAAAGATACTGATTGATTATTCAATTTTTTTGTACGTAACAAAGTCGAAAGCCCAGGCATGACGTTCATCGGCCGGGTGGTGCCTGCGCGAAGTTTCCTGCCATTGCTGCTTATCCAACGAGGGAAAAAAGGTGTCGCCTTCAATAATGGCATCAATTTCGGTTAGGTAAAGTTTATGGGCATACCGCAATCCGTGCTGGTAAATTTCAGCTCCACCGATGATAAAAACCTCTGGTTCGTTTTGTGCGCGGGCTACATCCAGTCCGTGTTCAACTGAATGAACCACCTGGCATCCTGGTGCGGTAAACCCGGCCTGCCGGGTAACCACTAAGTTTATCCGGTTGGGAAGCGGCCTGAATTTCTCGGGTATCGACTGGTAATTTTTGCGCCCCATGATCACGTGATGCCCTTTGGTGGTTTGCATAAAGAACTTCATATCATCGGGCAAATGCCAGGGCAGATCGTTGTTTTTACCGATGACCCGGTTTTTAGTAAGGGCTGCGATGAGGGAGACGATCATTTAAAATTTTAGCTTGTATATTTTTAGATTGATCTTAGATTTTGTTACCCCTGAAAAATTCTTCTATGCGCATGCGCTTTTTTCCTTCGGGTTGAAGTTCGTTTACCGAAGTACAATCGGTGGAAGTCTGGATGTAAAGGTAAGTTTTATTGTCGGTTTCAAATCCGCCAGCCACTTTTGCAAGGTGTTGCTGCACGACTTCCGCTTTTAAAATTTTAAAGTTTTTGCCATTTAAAGTCGTCCAGGCTCCGAGGTAGGGGCTTAATCCTCTGATAAAATTGTGGATGTGTGCTGCAGGCTGGTTCCAGTTTATCCGGCAGGTTTCCTTAAAAATTTTAGGAGCCTGCTTAACCGGGATGGATTCATCCTGTGGTAGCGTAGGATAATTTCCTGACCGGATAGCCTGAACGGTCTTCAACACCAGCGCTGCGCCCTTGATTTTCAGTCGCTCGAATAAAGAGCCGGCATCATCGGTATCGTAAATGGGTTCTTTTTCCTGGAAGATGATGCTGCCGGTGTCAATCTCTTGTTTGAGAAAAAAAGTGGTTATCCCCGTTTCCTTCTCCCCGTTTATAATGGCCCAGTTAATGGGTGCGGCTCCGCGGTACTGCGGAAGGAGGGAGGCATGCAGGTTAAAAGTTCCAAGTTCCGGCATCGACCAGATAACCTCTGGCAACATCCGAAATGCAACAACTACCTGAAGGTTGGCCTTGTAACTTTTTAATTCATCAATAAACTCTGGCGATTTCAGGTTGACGGGCTGCAACACCGGCAGGTTATGTTTTAGCGCACATGCTTTTACCGGTGAAACGGTAACTTTTTGTCCTCGGCCCTGCGGCTTATCCGGTGCGGTAATCACGGCAACCACATTGAACTGGTGTTCAATGAGAATGTTAAGACTGGGCACGGCAAATTCGGGAGTGCCCATAAAGACGATGCGGAGGTCAGTCATTGCACCGGCAAAAATATACGAACAGGGTCAGTCGCGAAGGACTTTGCGCATATATTTTGAGCAGATGGGGCATTCCATCCAGTCATGGCCACGGGCCGGGCAGTATTTACGGCCAAAGTAAATAATCTGCAGATGGGCTTTGTTCCATTTTTTTTCCGGGATTAACCGCTTCAGGTCTTTCTCAGTTTGTGCTACACTTTTTCCGCTGGATAATCCCCACCGGTACGCGAGCCGGTGGATATGGGTATCAACCGGAAAGGCGGGCTTTCCGAACCATTGTGTTATGACTACCGATGCCGTTTTGTGTCCTACACCTGGCAGCGCCTCCAGTTCTTCAAGGGTATCGGGTACGCGGCCGTTGTACTTTTCAACAAGTATTTTCGAGAGTCCTGCAATGCCTTTTGATTTCATGGGCGACAGCCCGCAGGGTTTGATGATTTCCCGGATTTCATCAACGGAGAGTTTCATCATGTCAAACGGATTGTCGGCTCGCTTAAAAAGGTGGGGTGTGGTTTTATTTACCCGCTCATCGGTACATTGAGCCGACAGTAACACTGAAATCAATAAAGTGTAAGCATCCTTGTGATGTAAAGGTATTGGTACTTCAGGAACATATTGATCCAGCAGCCGGAGGATGTCGTTTACTTTTTCAGATTTGGTCATTTGGTGTAGCTCCAGGGCTGGTAATTCGTTACGGATACAAAAGGTATTTCTTCCGAAGTTCCATATACTCGGTCAGTTCACCTTTCCAGCTTTCCCTGATCTTCGTTTCATCAAGGCCCTGTTTAATTTGCCCGCGCAGGCTGGCATTGCCGGCCAGTTTCTCGAAATAGTTGTTAAAAAATTTTTCCTTATCGGGAAAAGCCCGGTACATACTGATTAAATAACTTAAATCAAGCTGACGTTTAACGGGAACGTTGCGGAGGTCAATACCGTAACAAACCTGGTTTTCGTAAGGTGGATTCTTTGACATGCCTTCAATGGCTACCGGTGTGAATTGAAACGCCATGTTATTTAATTGGGGATGGCCTACTACCTGAAAAGGTGTTTGCGTTCCGCGCCCCACGCTCAGTACCGTTCCTTCAAACAAACAGGTGGATGGGTACAGTTTAATGGATTGATCATCCGGTAAGTTGGGCGATGGGCGTATGGGTACAGAATAAAAATCATCGTGTTTCCAGTTCTTTACCGGGATAATTTCAAGGTTGCATTTTCGGTTTTGGCCAAGCCATCCTTCTCCATTAATCATTTGGGCAAGTTCACCCAGGGTAAGTCCGTGAACAACCGGCACGGGGTGCATGCCCACAAACGATTTGAATTCCGGCTGAAGCACGGGCCCGTCAACATACCCGTTAGGGTTGGGCCGGTCGAGGATAATGAGTTTTTTGTTGTTCTCGGCACAGGCCTCCATCATGTAGTGCATGGTGCTTCCATAGGTAAAGAACCGGGCGCCTACATCCTGGATATCAAATATCACCACATCTACATCGGCCAGTTGTTGAGGTGTAGGTTTTTTATTTGCCCCGTACAGCGAAATCAGCGGCAGGCCGGTTTTGGTATCCACTCCGTCATTTATTTCTTCACCGGCATCGGCCGTGCCGCGAAAGCCATGTTCAGGAACAAATATCTTTACCAGGGTTACGTTGCAGTTGAGCAAGGTGTCGGCCAGGTGTGTATTACCGACAAGAGCCGTATGATTAACGAGCAGGGCCACCCGTTTTGAACCCAGTTTTGGCAACAGCTTGTCGAGTTGCTGTGCTCCCGCCAGTACCGGTTGGGGTTTGTTTTCCGGGCTTGTTAATGGAGCCGGGGATTGAACCGGGTTACCGGAGCAACTAATTGCCAGTACTAAGAGTAGAGTGCGAATCATAACTTCATTATCTTGCTCCTAATATAAATGAACCTTTCCTATTTCATATCGAAACGCATCGGCCGCGAAGCCGGCAAAAGTTTTTCCTCCACCATTCATAAAATAGCGGTAGCCAGTATTGGCCTTGGGCTCGGGGCGGCCATTATTTCTTTTCTCATCATGCGGGGCTTTCAGGATACGGTAAAAAACAAGATATACAGCTTCAGCGGCCACCTGCTCATCAACAAGTTTACCATGAACAACTCGGTGGAAGAAACCCCGATGGATATTAATATTCCATTATATAAAAACCGCAGTCAAGCCGGGTTGATACACCACATGCAGGAGTATGCCCATAAGGCGGGGCTCATTAAAACCGATGATGAAGTATTGGGAATTGTGCTGAAAGGGGTTGGGAAGAGTTTCGACACCCTTTCTTTCAATACAAACATGGTTGAAGGAAGGTTTATCCACTTTCCTGATTCGGGCTATTCGAATGAGGTGTTGCTAAGCAAGGTTATTGCCAACAAGCTTAACCTTGCCGTGGGCGACCAGGTAGTTGTTCATTTTTTTCAGAACCCACCGCGATTCAGGCGGCTCACGGTAACCGGTATTTACGAGACGAATCTTTCCGAATACTTTGACGGAAAAATTATCATTGGCGATATCCGCCTGATTGCCCGCCTTAACGACTGGGCCGACAGCGTTGCCGGGGGCATTGAAGTGTTTGTGAACGATGTGAACCGGATTGATGAAGCCGGCTACGTGCTTGGCGAGCAGATAGATTTTGATTTGAATATCTATGCCGTTAAAGACAAATACGTGCAGGTATTTGAGTGGCTGCACCTGCTCAGCCGCCAGGTGAATATCCTGCTTGCCATTATTTTATCGGTTGTGTGTGTAAACATGATTTCCATTATTCTTATCCTGGTAATGGAGCGCACCCAGATGATTGGCTTGCTGAAAGCATTGGGCGCTGCCGATAAATTAATCCGGTGGGTGTTTGTGCACAGCGGCATCCAATTAATTGTGAAGGGGCTCACCCTCGGTAACCTGGTGGGCCTGGGCTTTTGCTTTTTGCAGGATCGGTTTAAGCTCATCCCGCTCGACCCGAAGGATTATTACATGAGTTTTGTTCCGGTTAGCTGGGACTGGCCACTCGTGTTGTCGCTTAATGTCCTTACGTTTATTGTTGTAGCCTTAGTATTGCTGCTGCCCACGGCCATTGTAACCCGCATCAGTCCGATTAAGGCAATCCGGTTTGATTAGCGCTGGGCGTTAGTTAGGTACCGATTGCCTGGCCAGGGTAACCATTTCCCAGTAGGGTGGGCGATAGGTTTTTTCAGCAATAAAGCGATTGATTTTTTCATGAGTTGATGCCCGCGTTTTTCTGTAGAGTTCAACAAAGGCAATATTTTTCAAGGCTTGGGTTGCGCTCATCCCTTCGGGAATTTTACCGGGGTAACCTAATGCATTCTGAACCCACGAGTACGCTTTTATTACCCGGGCCACCGGCAACAGCCAGAAGTTATAAGGAATTTCCATGCCCTGATCGGCCCTTTCGTACAGCGCATCCATTACCGCATTGTCCAAGTGATCGTTCAGCAGCATATCGGGATTATACCATTCGGCAACAAGGGCGAGTTGAGGGTCGTATTCGAGGTCGGAGGGCATTTGGGTCAGAAAATTTTCAACACCAAAGGCACTGAGCCAATTGGCCATTCCGGTTGAGGAAATGGTGGAAGGGGCCTGCCATAACCGGATGCCGTTTTTGCGATAGGCATACGAACCCACCTCCGAACAAAACATAGCTGATGAATCGTAAAAATTCATTTTGAAATCGTAGGGAATGTGCCTGTTTTTGCTTTCGATGAGTGCAGTTTGTGCGGCAAGGTGTGGAAGCATGGGGTTGCTCACCAATTGAGGAAGGTCGGCACGGGGCCGCAGCACCATTAAGCGTAGTTTTTTGTCGCGGAGGTATTCATCAACTGTGGCAACGGCTACTCCTTTCTCAATATGGGCTTCAATGAAGCTGGCCTTCCCGTCTTCGCTCACATGTAAAAGGGCTACATGCGAAAAATTACCCGGGTAGTCGTTGCCTCTTGAAATAAAGGCCGAAACTTCTGCACCACCACGCGACACCAGCAGGTCGCCACTGTGAACACGAATGCCCTGAAGCAGGATATGGGGTGTTGACGATGGTTCATTGTGTACGAGTTGAACAGGATTGAAGTTGACGGTATCGGCTTGCAACAAGACTTCTTCAACCGTTGCCCGCATGCCGTACAGCATGGTGTACACCCAGGCCCGGGCAGGCGTTTCTGTAATATCCATTTTGCGGGTGTAGTCTTTTACCAATGCCCTGATGGCGTTGTAGTGTTCGGTGTACCAGGTGGTTTTACCGATTGCAGCAACCACGGGTGCGGCATCAAAGAAGGCATCCTGCCATTCCTGGAAAAGAGCGGCTACAGAGGCAGAGTCGGCTTGTTGAATGAGGCGATGAGATAGTTCCAGATTTACCTGGTGAGTTCGCCATATAGAGTCTAGTTGACACTTCGGCAGCTGGCGAACGCTTTCAAATTTCAATTGAAGCTGTTGCCAGCGTTCGTCCCGATTCCAGCCGAAGGGTTTGGATAGGGCTGGATTCACTGAATTGGATGGGGTGTCGGGGATAAGCAGAAGCGCGTAAACAGCAGTGATAAAACACATCATTAATAAGAGCCGTATCCTCATCCGAACTGGTGTTGTGGCGGTATATGAAAACTTTAGTTGACTTGCCTTTTAAAGATTAAATCAGCATGTTGGGCCTGAATAATTGCGTTAAACATGTTTTTAAGTGCCTTGTATTCCTGCGAATTGTACACATTTTTATTAAGTTGAAGAAAATAGTTAACCGATATTCGGTTTTCGTTCATACCCTGAACTTCATAAATAAACCTGCCGCCACCTGAAGGCAATGTAATGGTTACTGCATTAGGTCGGTCTACCAGGTCAAATCCTTTTGGAATGGTTAGCGTGAGGACGGAAGTGCGTTCTATGGGCACACCGAAATCAACCGGGTACAGCCGCTGTTTCGACCGGAATGGATTTTGAGTAACTATCCGGTTTCCAAAGAAAGGATTGATGAGCAGAGACTCCTTGTTTAGATTGTCCACCCCTTCAATTTCAACCGTAAAATTTTCTGAAATCGGCTCATCCAGATCGTCCAGGCCTGTAATTTCATAGTTTACAAAAGTTACCGACCCCAAATTTCGTTGCAGGTCTGCAACATATTCGTTTGTGGTATTGAAGGCGTGTATTTTTTTGCGTTGGTTTACCGATGCATAGCCATAATACCTATGCTGGATGGTGCCTTTAAATGCACCACTTGAATCCAATACTAACGTGTAAACGCTTACTTTTTTGTCCTTTTCAATCGGCTTTAAGTCAAACCAATAAGAACCTTTTTCAGCAAACACTCTTCCTTTACCATTCAAGCACCGTTCGGGCAACATGCCAAAGGGCATATAAGGGTCGGTTGCATCAAGCAGGTAAACTATATTATCTACAGTAAGGCAAGCAACAACGTAGTTGAATTCGCTCAGCACAGGATATAATTCAGTTGCCAGCCCGTTGGCCCGTGTGGATAACAACATGGGATCGACATTAAACCCGGCATAATCAAGTGCAGCTATCAGTGTAAGGTTGATGTCGGCAACACTTCCGGTTCTGCTTTCATACGCCTTTTTAACGCCCAGGTCACTCAAAATCCCAAACACTTCGTTCCAGGTTAAATGTTTTTTTATATGGGAATAAATAGCTTTTGCCTTTTCGATCGGATCAGAAATGTTGCCTACCATGGCGTCAATCTGTTTTCCAATTTCTTTTCCTTGCTTTAGTTGTTTTCCAAAACGAGACTCCAGGCTAAGCTCTTTCTCGGCATCTTTCCATTGTTTTGTTACCTTATCAACATGGCCGTCAAGGTGCCTGATTTCGGAGAGTTCGAAAGTGATCGCTGAAATGAAGTTTTTCTTTGCGGTCATGTAGTCTTCCTCAATAAATGCCGGAATGTTTTTCATGCCGTATTTATTTATTACACAGTCAACAAACGCAGAGCCTGGAGCCATCCGGTTTCCCATGCAATTTTTTTCAATCGAGCTTTCATTTTTTGATAGATTAAGAAATCCCTTTAGCTGAATGTTATAAACGTACTTGCCCGGAATTTTTATCTGGTATTCACTTTGTACTTTGGGAATTTCATCCTGGAATTTCCAATCATGAAAATTAAAGATAAAAGGGGAGCTGGTTTGATAAATCACCTCGAAAACACTGCCTACACGTACATTGGGCAACGCGAATTTTTTAGCATCGTAATTTTTGTTGATCACCTCGCTGTATATGTTTCTGGGCTCAAGTCGGGTTTCGACAACCTGGTTGTTTTCTAAATTAAAGACGGAAGCCTTAACCGAGAGTAGTGTTTCTTTATTGGCTGTTGTGGTTGATTTATAGAGCGGTATTTCGAAATTGCCAAACTTTACGCCTTCCGGTTTAAGAATCTTGATTTTGCAATGGTATTCGAAAATTATCTGATCGTCTACAGGGTCAAAATATGCTTCACCGAATTCATTCAAAAAAACTGCACTTGCCGCAGAATCCATGTGGTAAGTATTCATACCCAACTCTTCATGCGTTACATTTCCAAATGGAAATCCGACCTTCACCTGCGCATTAACTACCCATAAGGGTAGTACAGCCAATAACGTGCTAAACCATTTTATCATTTTGGGATACGTGAGTTTTAGGACTTGTATTTCTTAAACCAACTCTGAATCTCCAGCTGAATCACGCCAAGAAATGCTTCTTTAAAAATGCCTGCCGAAAGTTTGGATTGGCCGCGCACGCGTTCGGTGAAGATAATGGGCACTTCGGTGATTTTAAATCCGTATTTCCAGGCTTTGAATTTCATTTCTATCTGGAAGGCGTAGCCTACAAATTTTATTTTTTCTAATGGAATGGTTTCCAGTACCTTTCTGCGGTAGCAGATAAATCCGGCTGTGGTATCAAACACCGGCATGGAGGTAATCAGCCGCACATACCGGCTGGCGAACCAGGAGAGCAGTACCCGGCCCATAGGCCAGTTTACCACGTTCACCCCGGTAGCGTAACGCGAGCCGATGGCTACATCAAAACCCTTGACTTTACACGCTTCGAGCAGGCGGGTTAAATCAGCGGGGTTGTGCGAGAAGTCCGCATCCATTTCCATGATGTACTGGTAGCCTTTGTTGAGGCAATAATGAAAACCGGCAATATAGGCGGTACCCAGCCCCTGTTTTTCTTTTCGCCTGAGCAGGTGGAGGCGCACCGCTGCCGCGTTGTATTGCGGTTGCAGGGTCTCAACTATATCGCCCGTGTTATCAGGTGAATTATCATCAACAACGAGGATGTGTATGGGAGTGGAAAGAGAAAATACTGCCTCAATGATGGCTTCAATATTTTCTCGTTCGTTATACGTGGGTATAATAACAATTGAATCGCTCACCGGGGTTGGTTATGCGTCAAAACTACTAATTTTTACAATCCGGTTAAGCCTGTTCAATGGTTATGCTAAACCAATTCCGCTTCCTGGGTTTGCTTCGCTAGTTTCTGCTGCAGTTCAAACGGCACCTGCACGTATTCGGAAAATTTTTGGGTAAAACTGGCCCGGCCCTGTGAAAGCGATCGAAGGGTGGTGGAGTATCGGTCCAGCTCGGCAAGCGGTGTACGTGCTTTAATTACCTGGAAGTTTCCTTTTGCATCAATGCCCATAATCATCGATCTGCGGGTCTGCAAATCGCCCATCACATCGCCCATAATTTCTTCGGGTACCATCACCTCCAGATCATAAATGGGCTCCAGTAAAGTAGGCTCGGCATTCATAAAGGCTTCTTTAAAGGCCATCATGCCGGCTATCTTAAAGGAGATGTCGTTTGAATCAACCGGGTGCATTTTACCATCGTAAACACACACGCGCACATCGCGTACGTACGAGCCGGTAATAGGCCCTTCTTCCATTTTTTCCATCACGCCTTTTAAAATGGAGGGGATAAAGCGGGCATCAATCACCCCTCCTACAATGCAGTTGTAGAAGGCGAGTTTTCCGCCCCAATCCAGGTCGATAATTTCTTTGCCACGCACCGAATACTCGGTGGGTTCGGGCATGCCGTCATAGTAAGGCTCCACCTTGAGGTGCACTTCACCAAACTGGCCGGCTCCGCCCGATTGCTTTTTATGCCGGTACATGGCGGTGGCGGCTTTGCGGATGGTTTCGCGATAGGAGATGCGCGGTGTTTTGTATTCTACGTGCAACTTATACATGTGCTCGAGGAACCACTTGCACACCGCCAGGTGCATTTCGCCCTGCCCGGAGATGATGAGTTGTTTCAGCTCGCGCGAGTAACCCACTTCAAGGGTTGGATCTTCCTGGTGAATTTTTTGAAGCACCTCACCGATTTTTTCGTCATCGCCCTTGCTTTGGGCAACAATGGCCGTGCGGATGCGCGGCTCGGGATAAACAATAGGCTGTAT
>CAYNIH010000033.1:0-15887 GCA_964397115.1 uncultured Roseivirgaceae bacterium
AATCAATACGATGTTTGAAAATACCGGGCCTGCCTTAAACTCGAATTCTGATTTTTTCACGTTGAACACCGAAGTGCCCAGCACGTCAGAGGGCATCAGGTCGGGGGTGAACTGAATCCGGGTAAATTTTAAATCAATAACTTTTGCCAGCAGTTTGGCGGTAAGTGTTTTGGCTACCCCCGGTACACCTTCAATAAGCACGTGGCCATCGGCCAGCACTGCGGTAATCAGCAGGTCAACCAGGTGTTGCTGCCCGACAATGATTTTACTGATTTCGTTGCGGATTTGCTGAACGCTGGCATTGAGCGCGCTAAGGTCAACCCGGTTTTCAAAAAGTTTTTCTTCCATGGTGCTTTGGGTTCTTTCGTGAAATGCTACAGGTTAAAACTATCTATTTTTTTACTTAACTCTTTCAGTTCATCGGTTGTAATAGAAGGTTTGTTGTGAACGGTTTGAATTAATTTAAACAACGCGTTCACCGCCTCAGGGCTGTTGCCGGTTTTTCCTGAAACACTGCGCAGCCATTCTTCAGTGGGTTGGTGGGCAGCGATGTTGTGTTTGGTGTGCAACTGATCGAGGAAAAAGGCGATTCGTTTTTCGGCTATGTTTTTACTGTCGCCCGCCTGATAATATAAATTGCCGATGGTGCGTACAAATTCAAGCGAGGTGTTTTTCAACGGCTTTATCACCGGGACTACACGTTGGGTACGTCTGGCTTCAAAAACAATAAACAACAATAAAGCAGCTACGGAAATATAATAGGCCCATGCCAGGGGCTCGTTCGTCAGGATAAACCGCAGCGGAGTGCCGGCTTCCAGGCGCCCAAGGTGATAAAATTCTGTCCGGTAGGTTTCGGTCAGGGGAAGGTGAGAAAGGCTGCGTTCAATAAACTGGTAATTGCTTTTTTGCAACAAGTATACATTCGTAAACACCAACGGAGTGGCGTTGAGGTAAAGGGCCCCTTTTCCCCGGATTATTTTTATTGTTACCGGCAGGTTCAGATCATTTACGGCAACCACCTGAGTGCGGGCCGAATCGAAGGAAGAGAAATAGTTGTGAATGTTCTTCCGCGGGAATACAGGCTTATCCATTGGCGGTAAATTCGGATTGGTAAACTCCAGGTACGAAGAATCATTTTGGTTAATGGTTTCTGAAACCGACAGGTCGAAAAAGTAATCCGATGTGCTGAGGTTCAGCGTATCAGAAAAGATTCCCGCATAATATTGTGCGGCAATGAATGCCGTTCCTCCCTTTTCGATGTTTCTCAGCAACGCCTCCACATCTTCTTTCCCCGGGTTGAAGGTGGTGGAGAAGCTGATGAAGTTTACCGGGTTCTTTACCGAATCGTACCATTCGTAAATGGTAAGGTTGCTCAGGTGTATTTTTTTACCGGGAAAGAGGTTACTTATCAGTTCATTCAGTGCAAAGGTGCCATGCGGGTTTTTGTCCTTGTGGTAATAGGTTATCGTCCAGTCCAGTTCGCGGGGCGAAACCATTTTGATCACCAGGTAAACTGCTACTGCAGCCGACAGGTAAGCGATATATTTCCAGTCCTTACGCACTATACCGTTGATTTCCAGTTTTCGTAGAGGGCGGCTACCCGCGAGAAGAGCTGCGCATTAATTGCAAAGTTGCCGTACCAGGCATATTCAAAGAAGAAGTTAAGTTCGTTAAATCCGGTGCGCAGCCGGGCATCGGTTAGTTCGTTCAGGTAGTCGTGGTTGGTTTTTCCCGGCTGCCAGTGTATGTGGTGGCGATCAGAAAGCAGTTTCAGCGCCTGTAGAAAGATGAGGCGGATAGCCAACCGGTACTGCTCCTGCTGCACGGCATCCCGGATCAGCTTTTCAAAATCCAGGCTGTGAATGTCTTCTTCGATAACCCAGGTTTTCAGCGGGGTCTGCGCCTTGTAAAACATCGTAAACGGATCGACCTTCATAAGCCGCAAGGCCACATAGATGATGGCGATAAGCGCCAGGGCAACTATCAATACCGAAACCCAATCGGTAGTTAATGCCACGTGCAGTAACGACTCAATCAGTTGGTTCAGCCAGATTTTGAATCGATCCCACAAGCTCAATACGGCTGGCGCCTGGGTGTAGGTTAATTCCGGATTGTTCTTCAGTTTTTCCAGCGAAGCCTGATCAAAATTCCGGATTTCTACCCGGCTGCTGTCGGATGGCGGCAAGGGGCGGCCGTCTACGGCCCAGGTGACCAATGGAGTGCAAATCAGAAAGAATAAAATTCTAATACTGTTCATCCTTTGGTGGTGAAGCGGGGTTTTTGCCGATGGAATCTATTCGGGTAAGTAGCCCTTTGGCTTCTTTTAATTCTACCAGGTTAAAGTACTGAAAGGCCAGGGCGAGCAGGGGTATGGAGTACAGCAGAAAACTGATGATGAAGTAAAGCGTCATAAAAATATTGTTGATTAGCTCGCTGAGAAAAGAGGGCTGCGATACAGGGCCGCCTTCGATGCTGTGGAGCATGGTGATAAAAAAATTGATATACCATGGAATTAAAAAAACGGATGCTATGGTGCTCTGAATAATTGATGCGACAAACAACAATCCGAACGTGCTCCACCATTTATCTCTGATGAGCATGAAACAGCGTGATGCCGCTTCGAAGAATCTGGTTTTTTCCCACGCTCTTACAATAAACAGCAGTGACAGGGCTACCACGATGTACACAAAACCGGCAATGGTCACAAAACCAACGAGGACACCGAGCCATACCGAAAGGAAACTGGCCCCTGCCACAATGAAAACAATAAGCAGGTATCCGGCAAGCAGCAGCAACCAGTACATCAGTGTGGTGCCGAAGTACATGGGCAGCGTATGGCGCACCCGCTGCCAGATAACATCCACGTCAATTTTGTTGCTCCTGGTGGAGTGGTACTCCAGCATGTAATTGTTTACCACCGAAACAATAACTACAAAGCTTATAAGAAACAGCAAGGCGGCCCCGGCTACCTGAATCCATAGGAGGGGTGAGGTGAGGTAACCAGTCATCACCTCCGGGTTACCCGGATTCTGGCTGAAGCCGGTAATAAAGCCAAGATAGCCGCTGTACAAATTGCCGGCTAGTATGCTGCTGATAAGCATGGGCGGGCCGGCTATGTACAGCAGGGATTTGGTAAGCGGCTTGAAATTCTGCTTGATAAATTCAAAGGTGGCGTTTAGTTTTTTGCTGAAGTCGCGGGTTTGCTGAAATTCAATGAGTTCGAAGGGCTGCATGACGGGCCAGTTTGGTTGGGTAAATAACAAAGTAATACAGAATCAGTAAGGCCGACAACCCAATAATAAGAACCTTTATAAATACCGGCATAAAGGCATAGCGGGTAATAAACGATTCGATAAATCCGGCCAGGATAAACAACGGAATGAGGCCCATGGTAATTTTAACGCCATGCTTAACACCCTCCTTAAAAGAGTATAACCGCGGATACGTTCCGGGAAACAGAAAACTGTTACCCATCACAAAGCCGGCTGCACCTGCAATAACGATAGACGACAACTCGATGGTGCCGTGAAGCATGATGACAGATATCGAGTGGAGGAGCAAACCCTGCTTGTAAAAAAGAGAGAGGAAGGCGCCCACCATTACTCCATTTTGAAACAAAATAAAACCGGTGCCAACGGAGAAAAACAATCCTGCCACAAAGGCAAACATCGCCACCCGAATGTTGTTGAAGGTGATGGCGAAAAACATATCCGTTTGTTCCATTGTGCCGTAAACGGCCATCGGGTTCCCGCTCTTTATGTTTTCAATCGTCATGTTCACATAGGCATCGCCCAGGATGAGCCTTACAAAAGTTTCGTCATAAATCGCTGATACTGATCCGATTATTGCGGCAACTATAAAAATGATAAACGCATATGCCATTTGCCTGCGTGATTGATACAACAGCATTGGCACCTCGTGCTTCCAGAAAGTAATAAACCGGTTGCGCTCTTCTTTCTTGTTTTTGTAAATCTCCAGGTGGCTTTTCGAGGCCAACGAATTGAGGTATTGGGTTACCCGGCTGTTTGGATACTGCGTACGCGCAAACGAAAGGTCATCGGTAAGCTGAATGAAAATTTCGGCAAGCCGGTCGGGGTGAGGGCGCTGTTGTGCCGTAAGGGCCTGCTCAATGTCCTGCCAGCGCTGTTGGTTCCGTTTTACATAAGCAGCTTCGCGCATAACGGGTTACGGGTTTCGAGGTTCGGGTTCAGGGTTCGAGTTGCGGGTTAAAAGTTACAATAAACACCCCGGACCTCGCACCCCGCATCACTTTTCAGCTACGTCAATTACCTTATTCCAAACCCGCCATAGATTTTTGTAGCAGATTTTTTCAATGTCTTCGGGCGAGTATTCCCGTTTCAGCAGTTCAAAAATCAAGTTAGGGTATTGCGATACATCCTTCAGGCCGGTAGGCAGGCTGTCGCCTACGCCATCGTAATCCGATCCAATACCCACGTGGTCAATGCCGGCCAGTTGCACCACGCGATCGATGTGGTTAGCAACGGTTTTTACATCGGCATACAGCGAAGGATTTTCCTTGCGAAATGCTTCAATCACCGGTTTGGCGGCTTCATCGCGGAAGGAAAGATTTTTTTCTTTCAACAGGGCCATCAGTTTTTCCCGGTTTTCATCGTTTTGCCTGGCCACGGCCGAATCGAGGAAGGTTGAGCCGAAGTTAATTTGAATTACACCGCCATTTTCTTTAAGCGCCTTCACCATGTCATCGCTCATGTTGCGTTGCCACCCGGGAGTAAAGTAGCGTAGTGAAGAATGCGAGGCGATAACCGGAGCCTTGGTAATTTTCAATACATCGTAAAACGTGCTGTCTGATACATGCGAAATATCTACCATAATGCCCACGCGGTTCATCTCTTTTACTACTTGCTCGCCAAATGGGCTAAGGCCCTTCCACGTATTGAGGGTGTCGTATGATGAATCGCAGATCTGATTATCCTTACCGTGTGTGAGCGTAATATACCGGATGCCGCGGTCGAAAAAGTATTTCACATTGGCAAGGTCGTTACCGAGGGGTGCACCATTTTCCATACCCATGGGCAATGAAATTTTTCCGGCCTTAAAATTAGCTTCCGCTTCTGAGGGCGTATTGGCCAGGCCAAACTTATCCGGATGGGCTACGGCAATTCCGCGCACCATGTCGATCAGGGAGTCGGCCAGCGCCTTACCCATATCGGGTTGCAGTTGGTAGCTTGACGGGATATAGATAGACATGAAGGGGGCATCAAGCCCGCCTTTTTTTGCACGCTCATAATCAAAATCGCCTTCGGTGGTGCTTATCGGAATGCCAAGGTATTCGCGCTCAAGGCGGAACTTCGAAACCTTTAACCGGTAAGGAAGATCAACATGCCCATCGGTGATAATGTAAGCATGGGCCAGCGAATCGGCTACGCGGGCAAGTTGATTATCCGGCAGGTTGGTGTAATCAATTTTTTCGCGCGAGGTGCAGGCGGCCAGCAAAAGCAGCATGCCCACCGCAATTAGTTTTGTATTTTGCATAGCAATTGATTTTGATTTTGAAAGATTACTGATTTTTTGAAGGGATGCAAACGGTTATCATACGAACGACACAGAACGTACTAATCGAGTACCCGGTTGCCAGCCTGAGCGACCGCATTTTTGCATACCTGATTGATGTGGGCATTATCATCGCCTACTTCATTCTGCTTGCCTTCGCCATAGGTTATGCCGGTGTTGCCTCTACGGCTTTGATTATTGCCTTGTTTGCTATTCCTGTTTTTCTCTATCACCTAATGTTCGAGATTTTCATGAACGGCCAGAGCCCGGGGAAACGGCAAATAGGCATTAAGGTAGTGCGGCTTGACGGTACCCCGCCTACCATTGGCAATTACATCATCCGATGGCTGTTCCGCATCATTGAAATTGACCTTCTTTCGGGAGCCATTGCCATGCTCACCATTGCAGTAAGCGGAAAGGGGCAGCGGCTGGGCGACCTTGCCGCGGGTACAACGGTAATAAAACTTGCCCGGCAACGCGAAGTAACTGCCCGCGAAGTATTTACGCTGGCGGATGAAAATTACGTGCCGGTTTTTCAGCAGGTAACCCAGTTGAAAGATCATGACATCGAACTTATTCAGCAAGCACTGGAAGTGAACCGCGCCACCGGAAACAGCCAGCCGGTCATGGCGGTAACAGAAAGGGTAAAAACATTGCTCGGAATTCAAACGGATATGCCGCCAGTTAAATTTCTTTACACGGTTGTTAAAGATTACGGACACCTCACCTCCAGCACGTGAGCAGCAAATACCCGGAATATACACTGGCCCAACTGGCCCTGCGCAACGGTCAGGATAAACCCGAAGTGTGGGTGGCTTATAAAGGGCTTATTTACGAGGTGACCAACTCGCGGTTGTGGAAAACGGGTAAACACTATGAGCATTGGGCAGGGCAGGATCTTACAGATGAACTGAAAGATGCCCCGCACACCGATAAGGTGTTCGATAAGTTTAACGTGATTGGTAGGTTAGTGTAAGAATTGGCAAAATCGGAATTTTACGACTTTTACTGCATGATACTGATTGCCGACAGCGGAGCTTCCAAAACGGATTGGCGAATTATCGGTCAGAACGGAGCCATTGAGCAGGCACAGTCGGTCGGCTACAACCCCTACTACCAGCCCATTGAACAGTTTGAAACCGAACTGCGCGAGGTGGTATTGCCGCAACTCAAACAACCCATTGATGAAGTATATTATTATGGAACGGGCTGCTCATCCGATCGCAACCGCCAGCTCATCCGCAACGTGCTTCAACGGTATTTTCCGGGAGCATACATCGAAATCTGGCACGACCTGGAAGCCGCGGCCCGTGCTCTTTGCGGAAGGGAAGAAGGTATTGCCTGTATTTTGGGCACAGGGGCCAATTCCTGCTATTATGATGGAAAGAAGATTATTGACAACGTAACCTCGCTGGGCTATGTGCTGGGCGATGAAGGCTCAGGCGCGTGGCTGGGCAAACGTATTCTGGCCGACTACCTCCGCAAAGACCTGCCGGCAAAACTATGGGATCAGTTTAAAAAACGCTTCCCGATGGACCGCGATGAAATCCTGAACCGTGTGTACAGTCAGGATATGCCCAGCCGCTTTTTAGGTAGTTTCTCGCATTTCATTTTCCAGCACCTAAAAGAACCCTACTGTTACAACCTGATTTATGAAGGGTTCAATGAATTTTTTGAGAAGAACATCCTGAAATACAATCGCGCCCATGAATTAAAAGTACATTTTACGGGCTCGGTGGCATTTTACTTCAGCAATGTGCTGCGGCAGGTGGCAAATGATAAAGGAATTACGGTAAAAAATATTCTGGAAAGTCCGATTGCCGGGCTAACGTTGTATCACCAAACAAAATCACCAAGTTAAATGTCCGCCAAAAGCACCAGCATAACCGAAGCCCCTTCATCCTATGACCGGCTGGAGCGGATGAGCATTCGCCACTTGCTCAGAAACATTAATAAAGAAGATAAAACCGTTCCGCTGGCTGTTGAAAGAGTAATCCCAATAATTGGGGAGCTCGTAACGGTTATTGTGCGGAAGATGAAAGCAGGCGGGCGATTGTTTTACATTGGCGCTGGCACCAGCGGCAGGCTGGGGATTGTTGATGCCAGCGAAATACCACCTACCTACGGAATGCCGCACGGCCGGGTTATCGGGTTGATTGCCGGAGGCGATAAAGCCATCCGCAAAGCGGTAGAGCATGCCGAAGACGATCCAAAGCAGGCATGGAAAGATTTGAAAAAGTTTAAGATCAGCAAAAAGGATGTACTCCTTGGTATAGCCGCTTCGGGCCGAACGCCTTATGTGGTGGGAGGGTTAAGCGATGCCAGGAAAAGCGGAGTAACCACTGCGTGTATTACCTGCAACCCAAAAAGTGAAGTGGCCCGGTTTGCCGATTACCCGATTGAAGTGATTGTGGGGCCTGAGTTCGTAACCGGCAGCACCCGCATGAAAGCCGGCACCGCGCAAAAACTGGTGCTCAATATGATTTCCACCACAATAATGATTAAGTTAGGCCGGGTTAAAGGAAATAAAATGGTGGACATGCAACTTACCAACAATAAACTGATCAGCCGGGGTAAGCGCATGATTATGGAAGAGTTGGGAGTTAACGAAAAGGAAGCGGCTGCATTATTGAATAAATTTGGATCAGTACGAAAAGCCTTACGAGCAGTAATAGGGTAGCTTATGATGTTGCAAAATCCTGAAAAGATTCCCGTAAACTTTTTCTCTTCATCTGAAGAGGCTTCAGTATTCGTAGCCTGTGAAATAGCCGCACTCATCAAATTGCGCCAGCACGAAAATAAGCTGTGTGTGCTCGGCCTAGCAACCGGCTCAACACCAACTCGGGTTTACGAGGAACTGGTGAAGTTGCACAAAAAAAGCGGTCTCAGCTTTAAAAATGTGTACACCTTTAACCTGGATGAGTACTACCCCATGAACCCCGACTCGCTGCAAAGCTATGTGCGCTTTATGCGCGAGCACTTGTTCGACCACATTGATATCCCGGCGAAGAACATTCACATCCCCGATGGTACCCTGGCCAGGGATAAGGTTGCCACTTTTTGCACAAATTACGAAAGGAAAATCCGGGAATTGGGCGGCATTGACGTTCAATTACTCGGCATTGGCCGTACGGGCCACATCGGTTTTAACGAGCCCGGCTCTACAGAAAAATCATTTACCCGCCTTATCACCCTTGACCATGTTACCCGCATGGATGCGGCCAGCGATTTTTTTGGTGAAGAGAATGTTCCGCGAAAAGCCATTACCATGGGCGTAGGCACCATTCTTAAGGCTAAACGCATTATCCTGATGGCCTGGGGTGAAGGCAAGGCGTCTATCATTCAAAAAGCCGTTGAAGGTCCTGTTACCGACCAGAATCCATCCTCGTTTTTGCAAAATCATCCCAATGCATTGGTTGTTTTGGATGACGCCTCCTCCTCCGAACTCACAAAAATAAAAACCCCCTGGCTGCTCGATGCGGTTGAAAAATGGAACGACAAGCTGGTGCGCAAAGCCGTGGTGTGGCTCAGTCAGCGGGTAAGCAAACCCGTGCTCAAACTCACCAACAACGATTATACCGAGCACGGCATGGGGGATATTATTACCGAATACGGATCGGCCTACCAGGTAAATATCAAAGTGTTCAATGAACTGCAGCACACCATTACGGGATGGCCAGGAGGCAAACCCAAAGCAGATGACACCTACCGGCCTGAACGGGCAAAGCCATTTCCTAAGCGGGTGGTTATCTTTTCACCCCATCCGGATGATGACGTGATTTCCATGGGCGGAACGTTCATCCGGCTGGTTGACCAGGGCCATGAGGTGCATGTGGCTTACCAGACTTCGGGCAACATTGCCGTGTTCGATGATGACGTAATCCGCTTTGCCGATTTTGTAAACGACTTCAGCGAGTCGTTTAAACTCAATAAATCAGCCAGTGAGAGACTGCTCAGGCAGATAACTGCCGCGTTAAAGAAAAAAAAACCTGCCCAGGTTGACAGCCCTGAAGTAATGCAAATAAAAGGGCTCATTCGCAGGGGTGAGGCCAAGGCGGCTTGCCGGTATGTGGGCATTGCCGAGAGCAACATTCATTTTCTGGATATGCCGTTTTATGAAACTGGTAAGGTAAAAAAGAAGCCGTTGGGCGAGGAAGACATCCGCATCATTGTTGACCTCCTTGAAAAAGTAAAACCACACCAGATTTATGCGGCTGGCGACCTCTCCGATCCGCACGGTACCCACCGCGTTTGTTTGGCCGCAATTTACAGGGCCATCGATCGGCTCAAGAAAAAAACCTGGATGAAGCAATGCTATGTGTGGTTGTACCGGGGTGCCTGGCAAGAATGGGATATTGACCAGATTGAGATGGCTGTGCCGTTAAGCCCCGATGAATTGCTGCGCAAGCGCAAAGCCATATTTAAACACCAGTCGCAAAAAGACAGCGCCTTGTTTCCCGGGGCCGATAAGCGCGAGTTTTGGGTACGGGCCGAAGACCGCAACCATGCTACGGCTGCCGCCTATAACCAACTTGGCCTTGCCGAATACGAGGCTATGGAAGCTTTCGTCCGCTACCGGTTTTAGATCATAGCTGGCTCTATTTGTTCAACCAAGGCCAGGCGCGGCACCAGGTAGTTTCGGTTGGTGCTCAACTCCACACATAAGAAGCGTGTTTTGCGCAAGGTTCCTTTCTTAAAGCACCTGCCACGAAGTTTAAACAGGCTGCCTTCGTCAAGGGTATCAAGGGCTGTACCCTTTTTAGATGGTGGGTCGTACTGGCGTAGTTCGCTGGTTAACCAGGCATCGGCAAAAGTGGAAGCACGAGGTTTTTGCATGTGGGCCACAAGGCATTGTAGCAGCCGGGGTGGAAAGATTTCGGGGGTTAGCAGGGGTTGGAGTAATTTTTTAAATTCATTTTTCCAGATGCGGCCGTGAGGATTAACGTTGCGGCCGAACTGCCGGTGGACGTACAGGTGAGCTGCTTCATGAATGTAGGTGATAAGAAATTGGTAAGGATTTAAGTCGTGGTTAACCGAGATGACGTATTTTTTTTGTCGGACGGAAAAATCGCCTGCTTTTGAATGCCGCGCGTTGGCGAGCCGGAGGGTAAAGGGTTGCCGCTGCCAAAGGCTGTAGCAGTAGCCTATGGCTTTTTCGGGGAGGTGATGGGAAAGAATTTCTATCAGGGTGGCTTCGGTCACACCTCAAAAAAACAAAAAAGGCTTTAGTTGTCTAAAGCCTCTCCGGAAACAATCGGGTTAGGATTGATTACTGTGCGGCAGTGCTGTCAGCTGCGGTGGTATCAGCAGGTGCTTCTTCAGTAGCAGGTGCAGGTGCAGCTTCTTCAGTTGCAGGTTCAGTGGTAGCTTCTTCAGCTTTCTTACCACCACAGGCTGCAAATGCGAAAGCAAGGCCGCATACCATTAAAAGGGCAAATAGTTTTTTCATAGTTTACAGGTGATTTTAAATCTGGCGCAAATATACAATGAATTGCGTATGTCAAGGGATGGGGGTAAGAATTTTTATTTTTTCTTAAAAATCAGCCGTACCGGTACCCCCTCAAAGTCGAAATGTTCCCGCAGTTTGTTTTCAAGGTAACGTTCGTAAGCAGGCTGGATGTACTGGGGGAGGTTGCAAAATAGCGCAAACGATGGAAAACGGGCATTCACTTGGGTGATGTATTTAATCTGGATGAACTTGCCTTTGATGGCCGGTGGGGGGTAGCGTTCAATTTCAGGCAGCATAACCTCATTTAGCCGCGATGTAGGGATTTTTATGGTTTTGTTCTCAAAGACCTTAACCGCCTTTTCAATGACCTGGAAGATGCGCTGTTTGTTTAGTGCCGAGGCAAAAATTACCGGGATGTAGTCAATCGGAGCCAGTTTTTCGAGGATATCCTTTTTATAGGAGTCGGCAGTTTTGGAGTCTTTTTCAATTAAATCCCACTTGTTTACCATTATAACCATGCCTTTGCCCTGCCGGTGGGCCAGGCTGATGATGTTCACGTCCTGTGATTCCATTTTACGCCCGGCATCCAGCACCATAATGCACACATCACTTTCTTCCAAGGCACGCAGGGAACGGAGTACGGAGTAAAATTCCACATCATCTTTAACTTTAGACTTCTTCCGGATTCCAGCCGTATCAATCAGGATAAAATTTTTGCCATACATTTTGTAGTGTGAGTGAATAGCATCGCGGGTAGTGCCCGCTTCATCGGTAACAATGCTCCGCTCTGTGCCCAATAAAGCGTTCAGCAACGATGATTTGCCAACATTTGGCCTGCCCAGTATGGCGATTTTTGGGATTCCCGCATTAGGGTCTTCAACGCCAGGATTGGGAAAGATTTTTACCAGTTCATCCAGCAACTCACCGGTGCCGCTTCCGTTTTCAGCTGATAGGGGGTAAACCTCGCCAAAGCCCAGTTCATAGAATTCGGCCGCATGAGTTGTTTTTTCGGGTGTATCAGCTTTGTTGGCGGCAACGAACACTGGTTTTTTTGAGGTGCGGATAACGTTGGCAAAATCCTTATCAAAACCGGTTAGCCCGTCTTTGCAGTCAACCACAAAAATTACGGCCGTAGCTTCCTCAATCGCCATGGCCACCTGCTTGCGTATTTCGGTTTCAAACTTGTCTTCCGAGCCGGTTACATAGCCCCCCGTATCAATTACCGTAAAGAACTTGCCGGTCCATTCGGCATACCCGTAGTGGCGGTCGCGGGTAACTCCCGGAATGTCATCCATAATGGCCTGACGCTTTTCAATCAGCCGGTTAAAGAGGGTTGATTTGCCTACGTTGGGCCTGCCTACTATTGCTACGATATTTGCCATAGTCGAATTGTTGATGGATTGATTTGATGATGTGCTGATTGTACGGATTAGCGCATCAGCATATTAACTCATCTTTCCAGGTATCCAAACCGCCTTAATTTATCTTTTTCTTTTCTCCAGTTGTCGGCAACCTTCACATGGGTTTCCAAAAATACTTTTTTATTAAAGAAGGCTTCCATGGCCTGGCGCGATTCCATGCCCAGTTTTTTGAGCATGCTTCCGCCCTTTCCGATGAGGATTCCTTTTTGCGAATCACGCTCTACATAAATCTCGGCCCGTATGCGAATGATGGTTTCTTCTTCCTTGAATTCGGTAACAACAACTTCTGTACTGTAAGGCACCTCCTGCTCAATATTCATAAAAATTTTCTCGCGGATAATTTCACCGGAAAAAAACCGCTCTGATTTATCGGAGAGTTCATCCTGCGGGAAGTACGGAGGGTGCTCGGGCAGTGCGTTGATAATGATTTCAAAAAGTTGATTGATGTTCTCACCCGTTGTTGCCGATACCGGAACGATAGCCGTCAGTCCGGGGAGGTTTTCCTTCCAGTGTGAGGCTTTATCTTCTGCCTGTGTTCCTTTTGCCTGATCAATTTTATTAATGACCAGGATGATGGGTGTTTTTATTTTTTTGAACCGGTAAAAAGCCGATTCATCATACTTTTCGCCCAATTCCACCACCAGTAAAACCAGGTCGGCATCCTCAAGCGATACTTTAACATAGTTCATCATGGCCTCGTGCAGGGCATATTTTGGCTCGAGAATGCCCGGAGTGTCGGAATACACGATCTGGTAGTTTTCGCCATTCAAAATTCCCATAATCCGGTGGCGGGTGGTTTGGGCCTTGGGCGTGGTGATGGAGAGCGGTTCACCCACCAGCCTGTTCATCAGGGTGGATTTACCCACGTTTGGCTTTCCCACTATGCTTACAAAACCCGATTTGAATGGCCTGGATGACATGATAGTGCCGGATTGCAATACGTTTACTGAAAATAATAAGAGCGACCCTGGTGGTCGCCCTGACTTGTAGCGGGGGTAAGACTCGAACTTACGACCTTTGGGTTATGAGCCCAACGAGCTACCAACTGCTCCACCCCGCGATTTGGAGCACAAAAGTAGAACCCTGCGGGGTAATAACCAAATTCAAATCAAATTCGGGGCGGCTCAACAAGTGTGCATGGATAGCCTTAATATTGCTGTGATGATCTTTCAGGCAAACCAACCGCTGGCAGAACGCATGCGTCCATCAACACTGGATGACCTGGTAGGGCAACAGCACCTGGTGGGTACCGGGGGTGTTATCCGTAAAGCGGTGCAGTCGGGAAATATTCCTTCCATGATATTATGGGGCCCGCCCGGTGTGGGCAAAACAACTATTGCCAACATTATCGCGCATGAGGTGAAGAAACCTTTTTATACACTGAGTGCGGTTAGTGCGGGTGTAAAGGATGTACGGGAGGTGATTGAAAAGGCAAGGCTTTCGGGTAAGTCAATTTTATTTATTGATGAAATCCACCGGTTTAACAAGTCACAACAGGATGCCATGCTTGGAGCCGTTGAAAAAGGCGTGATTACGTTGATTGGGGCCACTACAGAAAATCCTTCTTTTGAGGTCAACTCAGCACTGCTTTCGCGTTGCCAGGTGTACACGCTAAACGCGTTGGATGAAAAGGATTTGCTGCAATTGGTGCTTTATGCCTTAACGCATGATGAAATATTAAAACATCGTGATGTGGAGTTGAAAGAACACCAGGCACTCTTTCGGCTTTCCGGTGGCGATGCCCGCAAAGTCCTGAACCTTCTCGAGCTGGTGGTTGATTCGGAGCCTTCTGGAAAGGTGGTGATTACTGATGAGCTGGTTTCTCAGGTTGCACAAAAGAAAATCGCGATTTACGACAAAAGCGGTGAACAACACTACGACATTATATCAGCCTTCATTAAGGCCATCCGCGGAAGCGACCCGAATGCCGCTGTCTATTACCTCGCCAGAATGGTGGAGGGCGGAGAGGATGTGAAGTTTATTGCTCGAAGAATGGTAATCCTTGCAGCAGAAGATATTGGCAACGCCAACCCCACCGCGTTGGTGATGGCGACCAATGTCTTTCAGGCGGTGAATGTAATTGGTTACCCTGAGGCTCGGATTATTCTGGCACAGTGTGCCGTTTACCTGGCCTGTTCGCCCAAGAGCAATGCCAGTTACGTGGCCATTGAAGAGGCCATTCGTATAGTTAATGAAACCGGTGACTTGCCGGTACCGTTGTCATTACGCAATACGCCTACCAAACTGATGAAAGAGTTGGGCTACGGGCAGGGCTACCAGTATGCGCACAGCTATGAGGGCAATTTTGTAACCATGGAATTTCTGCCTGACAAAATAAAAGGCACAACGTTTTACCAGCCGGGCAACAATGCACGGGAAGAGGAGTTAAGAAAATACCTGCGAAGCCTGTGGAAAGAAAAATACGGTTACTGAACCGGGAATAATTAACTTGATGCTTGCTGACCTGTTGCCATGAAGCAGATCCTGTTCGATTCTTCACCTTACTACCTGGTATTGTGCCTGCTGGGGGGGATCGGGTATGCCGCTTTATTGTACGCCCGCATGAGGCCACCATGGAGTAAGTCGTTGAACAGGTTATTGTTGGTGTTTCGTGCCTTGCTCGCAACTTTCCTGCTCTTTCTCCTTCTTGGGCCTATTGTGAAGCAGGCGGAAACCATAACCGAAAAGCCGGTATTTGTTATTCTTCATGACAATTCCCGGTCGGTTGCCGAGGGCATGGATTCCCTCACCCTGCGCACGCTGTTTAACCGGATTTCCGGCCTGACGTCAATCCTCCGTCAGCGAGATGCCGAGCCGGTTTTACTTGATTTACAAGGCAACAGTTTTGACGGAGAAGTATTCGAAGCACCCGTATCAAATATTCACGAGGCGTTGCGGAAAATTTCAAACCGGTTTGAAGGCCGGAGAATAGAAGGCGTGCTGCTGGTGTCGGATGGAATTTACAACGCAGGGCTTTCCCCACTTTATGGCGATTATAATTTCACCGTGCACACCGTAGGCTTGGGCGATACCTCCTTGCGGGCCGACCTTGCCGTGAAAGATATGGTGTACAACAGGGTGGCTTATCAGGGCAACCAGTTCCCCTTGCGTGTCGAAATTTCGTCAACCGGCTACCGCAACCAGCCGGTGGTCGTTTCGCTGCTGCATAATGGTTCAGTGGTCGAACGTCAAACCCGAATCCTGGCGGATGACGGGTGGCTTCCGATTGATTTTAAGCCGGTGGCTGCTGAGGAGGGCCTCCAGCGGTGGGATGTGATGATAGAAAGCAAACCTGGTGAACGAAATACCAAAAATAACCGTGCCTCCGTATTCATTGAAGTGGTAAAAGGAAAGAAGAAGATACTAATTGTGGGTGGCGCTCCTCATCCGGATATTAAAGCAATCCAGGCGGTTATCGAGAAGAATACAAACTTTGAAGTACTCATTCACATACCTCCCGTCAGCGAGGTTGGTGCACAGTTTTT
>CAYNIH010000034.1:0-7120 GCA_964397115.1 uncultured Roseivirgaceae bacterium
ATTGAGTTCAGAAAAATTGAGCTGATGGTGTTGAAGCGCAGCAAGTAATCGCGCTGCTGCTGGTTGCTGCCGGTGCTTTCTTACTTTTGTTCAGTGAAAACCTTTGAGCAGACCATCACGGTACTTCCGCAACACCTCGATGACCTTAATCACGTTAACAATGTGGTGTACCTGCAATGGGTTCAGGATGCGGCCTCTGCTCACTGGAATAATGTTGCAGCGGCAGAACTGAAAGGGAAATATTCGTGGGTTGTGCTGAAACATGAAATAGAATACTTTGGCCAGGCTTATCTCGGAGATACCGTAAGGGCTAAAACCTGGGTGCATAAATCAGAAGGCGTACGCTCAGAACGACACGTTGAATTTTATCTTCAGAAAACAAATAAACTTTTGGTACGGGCTAAAACATTCTGGTGTTTGCTGGATGCCGCTACCCTGAAACCGCGAAGAATTGAAAACGATATCCTCCGGTTGTTTCACTAAATCAGCAAGAATGCATTAGTCGGATTTAGGCGGGAAATTGCGCAACACTTTTTCAATGGCCGACCGGATATTTTTTTCCGATAAATCCGGTTGGTTTTCAAAGAAGCCCTCGGTATGGCTTTCCCATACCAGTTCTCCGCGCTGGCGATCAACCATATGAACTACAATGCTTCCTTTTGTCAGGTGAACTTCATCGGTACGGGAAAATGGTGTTTTATAATAATGGGGTTCATCTTCCTGATCGTGGTATCGTAAAACCACCTCATCTTCGATGGTTACATGGAAATCCACAAGCAAGTCTGGTGCAGTATCATTATAGTTCACGCCCTTCTTAGTCAGGTTATCCATAATTGCATTCTTCAGGATTTCCTGAATCTCGGTTCGATTAAGGTAGGCCGGGCCGGTATATGAAAAAGTGCAACCGTCCATCCAGCAAAATGTTTTGTACTGGCTAAAATCAATCCTGGAGTCGTATTCGGTACGCACCGAATCGCAGCTAATGATTACGGCAAGCAGAAAAAATAACAAGAGTCTTATCATTTTATGAACCAAATTCCGGATTGTCAAATCTAACGGGCATAATAAAAAATGGCTGTGTGGTTTGTCACGCAGCCAACTGATTTATGTCAGGTAAGGTTTACGCCAGTTCGCGCAGGTCAACCGGCACCACCTTCGATACGCCTTTTTCTACCATGGTAATGCCGTAAATCACATCGGTGGCTGTCATGGTTCGCTTGTTGTGGGTTACAATAACAAACTGGCTTTCTTTGCTGAATGTTCGGATGATGTTGTTGAACTTGTCGATGTTGGCATCATCCAGCGGAGCATCTACTTCATCGAAAATACAGAAAGGTGCCGGCTTAAGCAGGTACATCGAAAAGAGCAGGGCGGTAGCCGTTAACGTTTTCTCTCCTCCCGAAAGCTGGTTGATGGTGATGGGGCGCTTGCCTTTGGGTTTTGCAATGATATCAATTTCTGATTCGAGCGGATTATTCGGATCGAGCAACTTTATGTCGCAGTCGTCTTCTTCATTGAAGAGGGAGCGGAATACCCGTTTGAAGTGTTCGCGCACCTGGTTAAAGGCATCCATAAAGGTCTGGCTGGCCACGCCTTCGATTTCGGTAATGGTATTGAGCAGCGAATCCTTGGCTTTAAACAGGTCATCGCGCTGGGCGATGATGAAATCGTTGCGCTCTTTTATTTCATTGTAAGCCTCCATGGCCATCGGATTGATGGGCCCCATGGTGTCGAGGCGTTCGCGGATGCGGGCAACTTCGGTGCGCAGTTTTTCCTCATCAGCAGTTTTAAGCTGGGCAACTTCCTCCTCAGTTATGGGGTCACCCAGATTTTCGAGATCTACATTGAACTCAACGGCAAGCCGTTCTTTTACCGAATTGAGTTGTAATTTATTTTCATTAAACTGGTTCTGCAGTTCCATCAGCACGCTGTCAATATTCTGTCGCGAGTGCTGCAGTTCCCGAAGTTCTTTCTCCAACTGGTCAATATCTCCGCGTGATTGGTAATACTGCTTCTCCGCCTCATTCAGTTCTTTCTCCATGGTTTCTTTCTGGGCGTACATGGAGATGAGCTCGGTATCGTTGCTCTGGGTTGATTCAACAATGGAACGCGCTTCTTCTTCGTTTTTCTTCAGTTCGTCCAGGTTCAGTTCAATGCGCTGCGTGCTTTGCGCCATAGCCTCCTGCTTAAAACGGATTTCCTGTTCGATGCTGGTTACGCGGTTTTCCTGCTGGTGATAGCGGATGTTTTGCTCATTTAATGCGGCCGACTTCTGGCTGAGGTGTTCATTTTCAAGGGCAAGCAGTTCGGTGAGTTGGGCAATCTGGTTTTCCTGTTCGCCCACTTCCAGTTGAAGCAGTTGGGCTTTGGGTTTCAGGTCGTCCAGTTCTTTCAGCAGCATGTCCACTTTTTCCAGAATATCTTCTCTCCGCAAATCGGCATTGCTGAGCAGTTCCGAAAACTGTTCGCGTTTGGTCCGTACTGATACGTATTCTTCATTTATCTGCCGGAGGGTGTGCTGCAATTCATCAATCTGATGGCGGATGGTGGTTTGGCGCAGTTTGTCCAGGTCGGTTTGCCGTTGTACCAGGTTGTCGCGTATGGTACCCAGCTTAGCGGTCAATTCCTTAATTTCTTTATCAAGTTTCTCCAGGTTTTTAGCCCGTCCGATTTTCTTTCCTTCAAACAATCCTACGGAGCCGCCTGAAATACTGAAGCGTTTTTTGGTGAGCTTTCCGCTTTTTGTGATAAAAGTATTTTCGTCATCCGCTGGTATTCCTTTTATATCCCCTTCATAGATATACACCTTGTCGAGGATGAAGGCCATGAGTTTGCGGTATTTAGGGTCAAACTCGATTACCTGGGTGGCTGGGTAGGCGTTGTCGTAAATGCGGGTAGGGGTAGGCTCAAATTTTTCGAATGCATCTAATATGAAAAAGTTGGCCTTACCCTTTGAGGCATCGCTCAGGATATTAATGGCCTCATACGCCTCGGCCTCGTGATCAACAATATAATAGTTGAGGTACGACTCAAGATAATTTTCAATGGCCACCCGGTAATCCTCCGGGCAGGTAAGGACATCCGAAAGCAACGGAGCATGTCTGGCGATTTTCTTTTTCAGGAATTTGATGGCTTCCGGAAAGCCCTCCAGGTTTTCGACCAGCGATTTGGTGAGGTTATACTCATTTTGCCTGGAGTCGAGTTTGCGGCTGGTGGCGGTCATTTCATCGCGAATCATTTCGATGGTTTTTTCCATCGATCCGATCCGATCGAAATTATCGGCTTCTTCTTTCCGGAGTTGTTCCAGTTCCTTGTTCTTGCTTTCGATCTCCTGTTGGAGGATCACCAATTTCTTTTCGAACTCTACCAGGCTGGCGCTTTGCTGGCTGGTATCGGTGGCGGTACGGTCCAACTCCTGCCGGAAGGAGGCCACCTGGATTTCTCGGATTTCAACGGCTTTGTTGGTTTGAAAGCTTTCTTCCTGCTTTTGCCGGAGGGCTTGCCGCAGCAGGTCAACCTGGCCTTGTTGGGTTCCTGTTAATTTGCGTTGCTCGTCATATTCGGCACGCAGTTGGTTTAACCGCTGTTCAATTTCAACCAGCGTTTTGCGGGCCGCCTCATGTTCGGTTTCGAGGCTTTGAATGGTAAATCGCGCACGCTCATTGCTTTTCCGGTCTTGCTCAATCTGGTCGCGCAGGGTTTGAGCCCGGTCATTGAGGTATTTCAGTCGCTCGTTTTTTATTTGTTTGTCGCTTTCGTATTGCCTGATTTTCGCAACAAACTCATTGATGGATTTTTGCCGGGCCGACAGTGTTTTTTCTTTGCCAATCAGCTCGGCTTTGGCCTTTTCAATAGCGGCCTCCATGTCGGCAACTGAAGCGGTAAGGGCAAGTTTGCGGTCGTTTTCTTCCTGGATGCGCTGGCTGAGCATGGCAAATTTTTCTTTTTGCCTCGTTACAACAACCCGCGCCAGGGTGATGCTCTTCTGTTTGTATTCGTCTTTAATCCTGTAATAATTCTCGGTCTGCTTAGCCTGTTTTTCAAGGCTTTTCATGTTCTTTTCTATCTCGTACAGCAAGTCCTCCACCCGTTCCAAATCGGCATCGGTGTCTTCCAGTTTCTTCAGTGTTTCCTTTTTCCGCTTTTTGAATTTTGAAATACCGGCCGCTTCTTCAAAAAGCATCCTTCGTGAATTGTCCTTGTCGTTCAGCAGGTCATCCACCATGCCCAGTTCAATAATAGCGTAGGTGTTGGAAGCAACACCCGTGTCTAGGAAAAGGTTGGTGATGTCTTTTAACCGGCAGAGCACACCATTGAGCAAGTATTCGCTTTCGCCCGAACGGTAAAGCCTTCGGGTTATCGTAATTTGTGAGTATTCGGTGGGAAGTATGTTTTTTGTGTTGTTGATGGTAAGGGAGACCTCGGCCATTTGTTGTGCTGCCCGGCTGCTGGTGCCGTTGAAAATCACGTTCTCCATTTTTTCCGAACGAAGTGCGCTGGTTTTTTGCTCGCCCAGTACCCAGCGGATGGCATCTACAATGTTTGATTTTCCGCTGCCGTTCGGGCCAACTACCCCGGTAATTCCCTCATCAAAATTGATTACTACCTTATCGGCAAAACTTTTAAAGCCTTTGATCTCAAGCTTGGCTAATTGCATTGAAGTACGTGTGGTTGTTTGAAGTTAAAAAATTGTTCTTTCCTGACAGCAGGGGAGAAACGCGGCAAAGATAACCGGAACACCTTGCCAATTCAAATAAAAATCAGGAAGGTATGAATGCTGAAATGCTTATTTTTGACAGGATTTACTATGGACGACAGTATTTTATATTACATCATCATCGGGGCCATTTACCTGATTTACAACTGGCTAAAAGCTAAGAAACAACCGGGTCAGAATCCGCCTGATTATGAGCCGCCCGCTGGCAGGTCGTCCTCCCAACCGCAGGCAAAGCCCAAGCCGCTTACTTTCGAAGAATTACTCCGTGAAATTACCGAAGCCAAACAGCCATCACCTGAACCTGTAGCAGAATACAAGCAGGCTAAATCCACCCAAGACTACGTGGACTACGATGATGACATTGGAGATGAGGGGGAGTTGGCTGAACAGGAAGAGAATGCCTATGAATTCAATAAGGAACCTACCTACCGGCAGTTTGAAGAAGCTAAACAGGAAGCCTTTTATAGAAAATCCCTAGAAGAAACCAGCCGGCTTGAAGATGTTAAGGTAGAATTTGGCAGGTTTAAAGAGTTTGACAAGGTCGAGCAACGCAATTTGTTGGATGAATATACCAAAGACTTACGTGATCCTGAAGGGTTTAAGAAAGCGATTGTCCTGTCTGAAATTCTAAGCAGAAAGCATTTTTAAACTGAAATTTTAACTTTTTTACCTAAAACTTACAGGCATCAGGAGACACCCTATTTAACAAACAAGTTTTTTTGAGGGAAGAACAATTAACATGATCTTTACTGATTGGTTAAAAAGGCTGTTTCTGAGGTTACTATAATTTTTTGAAGGTTATTTATAATTGCGTAACTTTTTGAACTTTTTAATGAGATGATGTTGTCTAAGTTACTATTAATCATCGGATTTAATTTTTTAACAGGCTTCACGGATATGCTGAAAGTCCATCAATTTGCCTGGCTATGCCGGGAAATTCAGGTTTCTTGGATTAAAACAGATACAACTGGTGGGCAGAATAATGGTAATATCACCCTCGAGTTCATAGGCGAACGCTCGGATTATGCGGTTTACCTTCTTACCCCCGGTGGCAAAACAAAACTGAAATCAACCGAATCGGTAATACGCAACCTCAGCAAAGGAAAACATGCAGTTGTAATCACTGGCGAAAGGGCGGGCTCGGATTTTTGTCAGAAATTTTTTGAAGTCGTCATTAACTGAATCGTATGCCACGACCTCTGCTTTTTAAGCTGTCTCTTTCGCTGGTGTTTGTTCTGGCGACATTCTATGTTGCCGCTCAGCCCGTCTTCACCATTCAGAATAAAAAAGATGCCTGTGATGGATTGGACAATGGCTCTTTTGAAATACTGGTTACTGCTGCCAATCCGCCTCCGCTCCGGGCATTTATTTTTGGTCCGCCCGACCAGGGCCCTCATAACCTGACTGTTGGAGTTCCGTTTTTGATTTCCGGCTTGCCGGGTACCCCGGCAGGAAAGACGTACCTCGTTGTTGTACAGGATAATGACGGTAGTTCAATTCAATTTGTCACTATTTTTTCGGTAAGTCCGGATCTCTCGGCCTCCCTTTCATCCAGCACCAATAATGGCAGTTGCTCATCCCCTAATGGGGCGATCGACATCTCTGTTTCTGGCGGAACGGGTAGTTATGCGTACCAATGGACAGGCCCTTCCGGCTTTGTTGACCCGGGTACTCAGGATATTGGCGGCCTGGTGGGTGGTAGCTACTCAGTAACAGTGAGAGATAACGGCACCAATTGCTTCCGGTCGGTCGGCCCAATAGTCATTACCGACCCGTCTCCTACTGTTCAGAATGTCACTACATCCTCACCCCAAACCGTGTGTGCAAGCAATGATGCCACCATTGCCCTGCAGGCTACTCAAGCCGCCCCGGTAACTTATCAGGTACTTGTTAATGGGTCGCCAATAGGCACGCCTCAAACCAATCCTGCGGCCCCGGGTCCTTTTGTGCTCACAGCCCCTTCCGGAAGTTTTGCCAATGGCGATGTATTGACTGTTCAGGCGGTGGATGGATTATGTACTCCTGTTATTATGAATGGTTCGGTTACGGTAACTATCCTAACTCTTTCGCTATCAAATGTTACCACACCGAATTCGCGTTGTATAGCGCCCTTCAACGGAGCGATAGACCTGACGGTGAGCGGATCAGCCGGGCCGTTTACGTTTGCGTGGACAGGCCCCGGAGGCCCGTACGCGACAGAAGACTTAGCAAACATCCAGGACGGGTCGTACAGCGTCACTGTTACTGACGTTCCGAGCGGGTGTACGGCTGTGGCAAACATCAACGTAGCTAACACGGCACCGACACTGAGTTTAACGAGCACCGTGACCAACAACAGCCGGTGTGTGGCGCCCTTCAACGGAGCGATAGACCTGACGGTGAGCGGATCAGCCGGGCCGTTTA
>CAYNIH010000034.1:7220-8678 GCA_964397115.1 uncultured Roseivirgaceae bacterium
CGTTTGCATGGACAGGCCCCGGAGGGTTTACATCCTCTTCAGAAGACATTTCTAACCTTCAACCCGGAACTTATGCTGTTGATGTTACGGATAATTCATCCGGATGTACGGCATCAACAGCTATTGTGGTTAATGATGTTTCCGTAACCCCTTCCATAACCAGTACGATAGTAGATAATGACCGCTGCAATGCACCATTCAATGGGGCTATTCTGATTACCGTTTCGCCACCAGGCGCGTATTCCTTTAGCTGGACGGGGCCCAGCGGATTTACATCATCCTCGGAGGATATTACTTCTCTGGAGAGCGGATTATACGAGGTAACAGCAACAAACCTGGTATCGGGGTGTTTCATTGTTCAGAGTTTTACGGTAAACAACAATGCCCCGGTTGTAACGGTAACCGCAGATGTTATTGGTGATAACTCATCATGTACTGCACCTTTTAACGGATTGATTTTGATCACCCCTTCACCTGCTGGTTCTTATACATATTCATGGACTGGTCCGGGAGGCTTCACGAGTTCATTAGAAGATATCTCTGGGTTACTAAATGGAGACTACACCGTGACGGCCACCAACACGGCATTAAGTTGTTCTGTAGTAGCAACCTTTACTGTGGGCGACAACACCCCAACAATTAACATTGTAAGCCAGACCATTACCGATAACGGAAATTGCGTGGCACCTTTTAATGGTGCCATCAGCATAACGGCCGGGGGTACACCGGGACCATATACATTTGACTGGACAGGCCCTTCCGGATTTACCGGAACTGGTTCTTCGTTGACAGGGCTTCAGTCGGGCAACTATACGGTAACGATCACCGACCTTACCCTGGGCTGCCAGGATGTGTATGTGTTAACGGTTGGTGATGTAACGCCTCCGATAAGTGTTACGCTTGATTCTTCCTCACCCAATACCAATTGCCTTGCTCCGTTTACCGGATCACTGAGTATTTCTGTTTCAGGAACTCCGGGTCCGTTCACGTTTGCCTGGACAGGGCCAGGCGGATTTACTTCAGCATCAGAAGATATTAATGCCCTTGAAAATGGTAATTACAATGTGACGGTTACTGATACCGGATTAGGATGTGTGGCTACTGTACCCTTTACAGTTGCTGACGGTCGCCCGACAGTTACCATTACCGGAGTGACCATTGTCCCCAATTCCACCTGCACTGCACCGTTTACCGGATCAATTTCCCAAAGCGGTGGGGGAACACCGGGCCCATTTGATTATTCCTGGACGGGCCCTTCGGGATTCACTTCAACTTTGCAAAATATATCGGGTTTGGAAGCCGGTGATTACACGGTGACAATCACCGATCAGGTATTAGGTTGTGTTGGTGTTTTCACGCTGACTGTACCCAGCACTGCCCCAACCATTACGTTAACTCAAACAGTTGTCGGAAATACCAATTGCAAATCACCCTTTAATGTATCTATCGACATTACCC
>CAYNIH010000034.1:8688-10851 GCA_964397115.1 uncultured Roseivirgaceae bacterium
CGATGCGACCGCGGGCGATCGTCGACTGGACGACCTGCAGGAACACCGGGTCCTTATACGTTTGCCTGGGTAGGTCCCAGTGGGTTCTCTGCCTCAACGGAAGATATTACTTCTCTGGAAGCGGGGGATTACGATGTGCTTATTACAGATGCCTTGCTGGGGTGTAGCGGACTGTTTACCATTACAGTTCCTCAAAATGCGGCAACGGTAACTATTAATCTGGTTTCCAACACACCTAATACTAACTGCCTGGCACCCTTCAATGGCTCCCTTGATGTGACGATAGGAGGTACCCCTGGACCGTTTACCATTACCTGGAATGGTCCTTCAGGATTTACTGCCTCTACGGAAGACATTAGCGGATTGCAACCCGGAAATTATACGCTGAACGTTCAGGATAACCTGCTGGGATGTACCACCTCATCAGTTTTTACGGTAAGCAATGCGGCAACCGGCTGTGGCGGGCTGGGCTGCCTGGCATTTACGGTAACCTCGGTGGAAACGCGTCCATCTTGTGCGCTGCAGGATGACGGTCAGATCACTTTAAGCATTTCGGGAGGCATACCCAATTATATCGTTACGTTAACCGACAGCGCTGGCTTTACAGTAGCCAAACCGGGAACCGGGCCTGACTTTACATTCACCAATTTATCACCAGGAAATTACTACTACATCATTCAGGATGCCTCATTCCCCTCGCCAAATGTGTGTGCTTTGCCGTACAGTTTACCCGTTCAAACCAATGTAATTGCATCTGCCTCGGGATTTGTGGATGCCTCTTGCTTTGGTCAGCCTACCGGTCAGGCAACAATAACAGTTGTTTCTGGAGGCACTTCACCTTACGAGTATTCCATAGATGCGGGGGTGAACTGGGTACCGTTCACCTCGCCTCATTTAATCACAGACCTTCCTCCAAACGGAACCTATTCGATACTTGTCCGCGATGACGCAACAGACCTTTGTCCGGCCGAGGTATCGGTTACGATAAACAATTTGAACCCGCAGATTCTTCAGGATTTTTCGGTTACCCAGGCGACCTGTAACAACAACGATGGGGCTATTACGCTGGCAGGCGCTCCTTCGGGCGGAACCGGGGTTCCTTACACATACCTTTTAAATGGCACACCAACCATACCGTCAGGCGGGGTGATTGGTGGATTAAGTGCGGGAGCCTATACGTTGAGTGTAGTGGATAACTCCGGTTGCCAGCGCGATTTTCCGGTAACCATTACCTTCCCGGGATTTATCAGCACGTCAGCAGTAGCAATAACGCCTCCAGATTGTTTATCGAACGGTTCCAACGGAAGCATATCGTTCACCATCTTTGATGTTGGCACGTTTGAGTTTGCATTCACTACTGACCCGCTTTACGTACCTGTCCCTTCCGATTACCTGCCTACCGGTGGTCCGTTTGTGGTGATACCTGATTTAACCAATGGTACCTATTATGTGTGGCTTAAGTCGGCTGGCTCGGTTTGCCCTACCCGGCTTGGCCCGATTGACGTTACGGGTGTGTTTACCGTGAGTTTCTCTGCTTTATCTACCGATGAGATTTGTTTTGGTGATGGAGGAACGATTGTGCTGAATGGCATTTCCGGGGCATCCGGGCTGGATTATAGCTACGAACTGATATTGGGCGGTGTGCCGACTATGGGTACGATAACCTTCCTTGAGTCGCTCGGACCGTACACCATTTCTGGATTAGTTCCCGGCAACTACCAGATACGCCTCACTCAGGATCAAACATCATTAAACGGCTGTGTGGCAACCACCGCTTTCCAGTCGTTTGTTATTAATGGCCCGGTGGCATTGTTGGGATTCCAGGCTACTGAAAATATTAAGGAATCATTCCCTGATCAGCCTACCGGCTCCATGTTGGTGGTTATTCAGGAAAGCATGGAGGAACCTTACCAGTTAAAAGTTGAGCTAACGGGGCCGCTGGTAGGTGGTCAGTTTTTCCTACGTGATTTCCAAACCATGACGCGCAATACCGCCAACCTGCGGATTCAGGAACAATTTATTGCTTTGTATGCCGGTAGTTATACCCTTACCGTACGCGATGGTCTCGGTTGTGAGCGCTCCATAACGGTGGATATACCAGTGGATACGGACATCTTTATTCCAAACATTTTTACCCCGAATGGTGATGGTGTAAACGATAGC
>CAYNIH010000034.1:10861-15561 GCA_964397115.1 uncultured Roseivirgaceae bacterium
TCGGAATCTTCCCGAAGGATCAAAACTTCTCATTTCCAACCGTTGGGGCAAGGAAGTTTATTCATCAACTAATTACCCGGTATCGTTTGACGATCCGAAACTCTGGAATGGCGGCAACGAATCCGATGGCGTGTACTATTACCGCCTGCAGGCCGGAGGTAAAGTGTTTACCGGGTGGGTGGAAATTCTCAGAGGGGCCAAACCCTAGAGCCGAAGCAAGAATTCCATGGTATCCACATTGTCGGCATATTCCCATACTTCAGGCAATTGCGCTTTTCCGAACGGAACGGTTGCCGGAGGAATTGAACCGACCAGGCATTGAATCTTTTCCTTGTTGGTTTCAATAATGCCGGTAAGGTGTTTCTCATTTTGATAATATTCAAAATAAAGAATAGAAATGGGTGACACCAGCCGTGTGTCTTCCATCAACAATACGAAACCGTTATCCAAAAAGTCGGTTTTGTTTACCAGGGCGATGGCTTTCTGGTAATCGTAATTGTTGGCGTATTTGTGGTGATGGATGACATCCCGATAGGGTTCCCAGCTTTTGAAGAGGGCTGTTAAGTCAAATGATTCAGGCACAAACAGTTTTGATACGTTCCGGCACCCCAATCCAAAGTAGCTGAAGATATCCTTACCAAGTTCGGTCAGTGTTTGTTTATCTTCTTTGCCGCTCAATATGGCAACAGAGGTTCGGTTCATGCGGATAATGTGCGGGTATTTTCCGAAATAGTATTCAAAATAACGGGCTGAATTATCACTACCCGTTGCAATAACGGCATCCATTTCTTTGAATGGTTCGGTAGTGAAGTTGATCCATTTACTGAATTCCGGCTCAACCTCAGTAAGTTTGCCGGACACGTGTTTTATGAGCACAGAATCCTTTGAGCTTAACTTGGCCAGAAGGCGGTGGCCGCTAATCAGCACACAGAGAAAATCATGAAAACCTACCAGGGGGATGTTGCCGGCCATGACCACCCCAATCGTCTTGGGTGTAACCTGTTTACCGTCATAGCGGCTTAGCCACCTGATCAGGGTATCCTGATCAAGGAATTTCGTTATGCCTTGGAGCGACAGGGCTATGTTATCGGCAGTAAACCATGGATTTTCAGATTGTGCAACTTCCGTTAGGGAGGCTAATTCCGCGGTAGAAAGGTTACGGAGTTCATCACCAAGGCGGGCGAAGGCGGCTATCCGTTGCTCAGTATCCATGCTGAAAACTTTTGATGGCGGTTGATTGTTTAAAAACTTGGTTAAGCAGTATTTTTGAACAGTTTTCCTAAGAAATTTTACGAAAGGCGAAAATAACGAAAGTCATGGCAATTAAAATTACTGACGAATGCATCAACTGCGGGGCGTGTGAACCCGAGTGCCCCAACACAGCTATATACGAAGGAGGAAGAGAATGGAATTGGGCAGGCGGTACCAAGTTGGAAACTGTTGAGTTGAATGGTACAGTTACAGACGCTAAGGCTATGCAAAAGCCGGTGTCAGATGAGTTTTATTATATCGTTTCGGGAAAGTGTACGGAGTGCACCGGGTTTCATGAGGAGCCCCAATGTGCGGCCGTTTGCCCGGTTGACTGTTGCGTGCCCGATCCCGACCACGTAGAGTCTAAGGAGGTACTGATGGCCCGTAAAATCTGGCTGCATCAGGAAGGCGTTGTTCAGAATTAAAGTCTTGATAGGATTTATTTCATTCGCGCCCGCTTTATCAGGTAGGTCTGCAGGATGGCGTTAACATCCGAACGCACATCGGAGGGAACAAAGTCAATTTTATACTGGTTGCACTTCATCTTAAGCGCCTGGTAAAACTTATCCGCTTCCTGCCGGTAGTGTTGCCGTACATCGGCAGGGTTTAATTTGATTTTTCCACCGCCTTCGAGGTCAATAAATTCCGTGGGCCTGTCCTCAAATTGAAAATACAATTCTGATGCATCGTCCATAACATGGAAAACGATAACCTCGTGCCTGTTGTGTTTCAAATGCTGAAGTGCTTTAAATAATTCCTCCGGATTATTCGTGTCAAACATATCACTAAAGATAACCACCAGTGAACGCTTATGAATCTTTTCTGCTACTTCGTGCAGCACTTCTGCAACAGCTGATCCGGCTGTGGACAAGGGGTCTTTGAGAATATTCTCCAAGGTAATCAACAGCTTTTCGCGGTGGGCCGGGGTTGACTTAACCGGTGTGAGGGAACGGACAGAATCAGAAAACAGGCAAAGTCCAACTGCATCGCGTTGTCGGTAAAGCAGCGTTACCAATGCCGCTGAAACCATTATACTGAACCGGATTTTGGCAAGGTTTTGTGCCGGGTAAAACATGGAAGGGGAGGTATCCAACGCAATCAGGCAGCGCATGTTGGTTTCCTCCTCATATCGCTTGGTAAACAGCCTGTCGGTACGGGCAAACACCTTCCAGTCAACATGCCGTGTGCTCTCGCCTTCATGGTATAGCCGATGCTCGGCAAACTCAACCGAAAAGCCATGATAAGGCGATTTGTGCAGACCGGTAATAAAACCCTCCACCAACTGACGGGCCAGCAACTCCAGGCTGGCCGGTTGGTGAATATCATCCAGGTTAAGCCTCATACTTTCAGTTAAGGGTTGAATTTATATGGGTATAGATACCGAAAAATCGCAATCTGTTTGCAATAATTGTCCAAAATACTATCTTAACACGAGCATTACCTAAACCTAACCCTAAACCAGAAGGATTGTGGAAGAGCACAAATCGAACGGAAACGGCAGAGATGAGATCTTCTCTACCAAAGTAAAAGCGGGTAAACGCACCTATTTTTTCGATGTAAAATCCACCCGGTCAAATGATTTTTACCTGACCATTACCGAGAGTAAAAAACGTTTCAAGGAAGATGGTTTTACGTACGAAAAGCACAAAATCTTCTTGTACAAAGAGGATTTCAACAAATTTGTGGATGCACTTACCAGCACAGTGAACCATGTTAAAAACGAATTGATGCCTGGCGTTGATTTCAGCCAGTTTGATCAGGTTCACACAGAAGAAGTGGTAGCCGAACTACCCAAGTCGGCTGCAGATGACGGGGAGTTAAAGTGGGATTGAACCCGCCTAACTTTTCCCTGCCCATCGGATAATCCCGGGACACGTTCCCGGGATTTTTTGTTGCAACTTGCTTTCGGCTATCTTTGCGCCCTTGAAAAATGTAGCATCCCGGTATGGCATTACAATGCGGTATTGTTGGCTTACCCAACGTGGGTAAGTCAACTCTTTTTAACGCACTTTCAAACAACAAAGCCGAAGCGGCAAATTTTCCGTTTTGTACCATCGAGCCCAACATCGGCATCATCAGCGTACCCGATGAACGCCTGCAGATTCTGGAAAAACTGGTAAATCCGCAACGTGTTGTTCCTACTAGCATTGAGTTTGTTGACATTGCCGGCCTGGTAAAAGGCGCCTCCAAGGGCGAAGGACTTGGTAACCAGTTTCTGGCAAACATCCGGGAAGTCGATGCCATCGTGCATGTTGTACGCTGCTTTGAAAACGATAACATCGTTCATGTTGACGGACGTGTAGATCCCGTGGCCGATAAGGAAATAATTGATACGGAACTTCAGTTAAAAGATCTTGAATCGGTAGAAAAGAAAATAAGCCGGGTGGAGAAGGTGGCCAAAAGCGGTGATGTCAAGGCCAAAAAGGAGTTGGCTGTTTTGCAAGCATACAAAGAGGCTTTGCTGGCCGGTAAGAACGCCCGGTCGGTTAAGGTGGCCGATGAGGATAAGGCGGCAATAGCTGATCTGCAATTGCTTACCGCTAAGCCGGTAATTTATGCCGCCAATGTGGATGAGGCTTCAGTACTTACCGGCAACAGGCATGTGGAGCGCTTGAAGGAACTGGTAAAAGATGAAGAAGCTGAGGTGGTGGTTATTTGCGCAGCCATTGAGGCGCAGATTGCCGAACTTGATAACGAGGCCGACCGGAAGGCTTTTCTGAAAGAATATGGCTTGACCGAATCCGGTCTGACCAGGCTCATACGGGCATCTTATCACCTCCTTAACCTAATCACCTATTTTACTGCCGGTGAGAAAGAGGTTAGGGCATGGACCATAAAACGGGGATGGAAAGCTCCTCAGGCGGCCGGAGTCATACATACGGACTTTGAAAAAGGTTTTATTAAAGCTGAAGTAATTAAACTTGCTGATTATCAATTATATAAAACCGAACAGGCATGTAAAGAAGCGGGTAAAATGGCTATAGAGGGGAAAGATTATGTGGTTCAGGATGGTGATATCATGCATTTTCGGTTTAATGTGTAAAATTTCTTACATGGCGTTTCCTGAAAGCTGATTTTTTTATTAGTTTTATAATCCGCTCATTATCAGTATTAAGCGGGGTTTTTAGTTGAAGTATTTTTTAGCCTTTTTTATTTTTTAAAGGTGTGAGGACAAGGATTATTTTTTCGCTTAAGAACAGGGGTGCTTATGTCCCCTTTCATCATCAATATTTGCTGGCGCAATTTATTAAGGGCCTGCTGCTGTTCGGTCCTGAAAAGTCCTTTCAGTCGTATACCCATTTCAACTTCTCCGGACTCAAAGGTCAGACAAAAATAAGCCGCAAAGGGCTTCACTTTTATTCGGCCAAAGTAACGCTCGTTTTTTCCTGCCCCGATAATGCTTTTCGTAACTACCTGCTGTCGCAGGTATTTAGTCAGAAGGATATCAT
>CAYNIH010000035.1:0-7175 GCA_964397115.1 uncultured Roseivirgaceae bacterium
TCCAATGCTGCGGGTAACCTTAATCCTGACTGGAAGAAAGGGGACCTCATGCTGATCAGTGATCACATCAACCTGCTACCCGATAACCCCTTGCGGGGTGAAAATTATGAAGTACTTGGCCCTCGCTTTCCGGATATGAGCGAACCGTATTCGAAAGAGCTTAACAGCAAACTCCGGCAAATTGCCAAACAAAAAACGATTAAACTCAATGAGGGTGTTTACATTCCGGTGATGGGACCTAACCTGGAAACAAGGGCCGAATATCGGTTTTTGCGTAAGATGGGTGGCGATGCCGTGGGCATGAGCACCGTGCCCGAAGTGATTGTGGCCAACCACATGGGGCTGCCCTGCTGTGCCATTTCGGTGTTAACCGATGATTGTGACCCGGATAACTTAAAGCCCGTTAACCTGAAAGAGATTGTAAAGGTGGCCGGCCAGGCCGAACCGAAATTAACGGATCTTTATGTGGAATTGATCAGATCACTCTGATCACTCTTTGGAAATGAACTTCTTTACGTATTCCATCACCGCATCCCTTCCTGCAACGATATCTTCTGGTGTGGGGATTATCTCCACGTCAGGCTTTACGCCATGAACTTGGTCATCGGCACACGGATGAACAAATTTTTTGTACGAACACCAGGCTGTAAGTTTGGTATTGGGTAGCACCAAAGGAATAATATCGCCAAAAGCGATGAGCACGCCACCGGGTTCTTCCCCGACAATAGTACCCATGCCATAACATTTGAACGCATTGGCCAGCATGTTAGCGCTTGAAAACGTGTAGTGGCTGGTTAACAAATAAGTAGAACCCTTGAACTTGAGTTTTTCATTTTTTGGTGTTTGAAGCTTTTGCATTTCCACCATCTGGATTTTACCCGGCTTGCCGAAAAAATAAGGGCGCGCTTTTTTGTGAAAAGCAGCCAGCGGAACTGCGGGATACATATACCATTTAAGATGTTGCTTTCTGAAATAGGTCTTCATTTCCTTGCTTGCTTTTACTTCCATTCGGTCAACCTGACGGTAGGGTTTATCGGTGATGTAATTGAATAGCATATCACCTAACTGAGAGTTGCCGCCACCATTATTCCGTATGTCAATTACGAGGTGTTCGATGCGTTCATTTTTAATTACCCGGAAAGCAGAATCAAGAAATTTTTCAAAGCGCTTTTTATCCATCATAGACCGGAAATCAATGACGGCTATTTTTTCGGACGTAAGTTGAACCGTGTATGTTTTGTCCGGCACATTGGATTGCAATGTTTTTGCGATGGATTGAAATTCTTTAGCTGTAATTCCCTTTACGTTTCGCATAGATGCTTGCCCGTTGCCGACCAATTCGAGTTTATAATCTCCCTCAAAACCCAGTACATTCCACAACAGACTTCTGAACGACCGCTGTACGCGGATGTCCCTGTAGTGATCCAACTCTGCGCTTACATAAGAACGCAGTTGGTCAAGTAAATCCGGTGTTGCTATTCCATTAAGGGAAACGATCTCAGCAAACAGGGAAATAGTTGAATCTGTGCTATAATTGTTTGTAATAAATAACCGATTGTGCCTGATCAATACATCGAAAGGAAAGACTTTTCCGCCTTGTTTTAAAAAATGATTTCGCTCTTACTGAGGAAATGTTAGTGCCGTGTGCCCGTCACGCAGCAGGGTAACGACAGGAATAACTCTTCGAGAGAATTCCAGCCGTGTCATCGGCTCGTTCAGTGCCTGTTCCACTTTTAGCCTGGCTGCTTTAAGAGTTTCGCGACTGGTGTAATGATAGAGGTCGGGGTGGATGTTCTCCAGCGTGGTAAAAAGAAAATCCAGGTCTTGCTTCAGTTCAGCGGGGGTAAATGTTTTTTGGAAGGGGGCATCCTGGCTAAAGAGTTTTCCGGCTATAAGCAGGGCCGCCAGCATAAGGATTTTGGTCATGCGGAATCAGATTAGTTAGTGGGCTACCGACTGGTCGTATAACGGATGGTTGCATGACGGGTTCCCAAAAATCAACTTTTCAGTTTTGTCTTCAGAAATTCTGCTGTATAACTTCCTTTTGCTTTCTTCACCATGTCTTCGGGGGTGCCGGCAAACAAAAGGTTGCCGCCATGTTTTTCTCCTCCCTCTGGCCCCAAATCAATAATCCAGTCGGCACACTTAATAACTTCCAGGTTGTGTTCAATCACCACTACGGTATGGCCCTGATTCACCAATGCATTAATGGCTTTTAATAATTTGGAGATGTCGTGAAAGTGTAACCCGGTGGTAGGCTCATCGAAGATGAAGAGGATTGGGCCGTCAGGGGCATTTTTTCCAAAGAAGGAAGCAAGTTTTACGCGCTGCGCCTCGCCCCCGCTTAATGTGTTGGACGACTGCCCGAGTTTTGCATAGCCCATACCCACATCGAAAAGCGGCTGGATTTTTTCATGGATTAATTTTTTTTCTTTGAAAAATTCGAGGCTCTCTTCCACCGTCATATCCAATACATCGGCTATGTTCTTACCGGTGTATTCAACTTCCAGAATATCCGACTTAAACCGCTTGCCCTGGCAGCTTTCGCACGTCAGGAAAATATCGGCCATGAACTGCATCTCCACTTTTATTTCGCCTTCCCCTTCGCAGGTTTCGCAGCGGCCACCTTCTACATTAAAAGAAAAATGAGCTGGTTTATACCCACGCTGTTTGGCCAGCGGCTGTTCGGAATAGAGTTGCCGGATGGCATCATAGGCTTTTACATACGAGACCGGATTCGAACGCGAGGACTTTCCAATCGGGTTCTGATCCACAAACTCAACCTGGGTAATGCGCGAAAGGTCGCCCTCCAGCTTATCGTATTTGCCGGGCGATTCGGCAACTGATCCGCTTAACCTGCCCAGGGCAGGGTAGAGAATTTTTTTGACCAACGTTGACTTTCCTGATCCGCTAACGCCTGTAACTACGGTCAATACGCCTAACGGAAACGTCACGGTAAGGTTTTTCAGATTGTTTTCCCGTGCGCCAACAACGGTTATTGAATCCTTCCACTTCCTCCTTTTCGGAGGCACGGCAATCTTTTCTTTTCCGGTAAGGTAGTTGGTGGTGTGCGAGCTGACTCTTCCCTGCCCGTTGGTCAGGCGGGCGTTCAGGTCGTTTAACGATCCCTGAAAAACGAGTTGTCCGCCCTGCGTGCCGGCATCCGGGCCGATGTCAATAAGCTGATCGGCTGCGCGCATAATCTCTTCTTCGTGCTCAACCACAATCACGGTATTGCCCAGGTTGCGCAGCGACTTCAGTACCTCCACCATGCGGCCGGTATCGCGGGGGTGCAGCCCGATGCTGGGTTCGTCCAGAATGTACATGGAGCCCACCAAGGCACTGCCCAGTGAAGTGGCCAGCTTGATGCGCTGGTATTCTCCGCCTGACAGTGTAGAGGTAAGGCGGTTCAGTGTTAAGTAACCCAGCCCAACCTTTACCAGGTAACTGAGCCGGGTTTTGACTTCGGTAAGAATCCGTTCCGAAACGGTTTGGTCGTAGTCAGACAGGCGCAGGCTTTCAAAAAAGGCGAACACCTCTTCTACAGGCATCAGCACCAGGTCGGTAATTGACGTGCCGGCAATTTTCACGTACTGGGCATCTTTACGTAAACGCGTGCCTTTGCAATCGGGGCAGGTGGTTCGTCCGCGGTAGCGCGACAGCATAACCCGGTACTGAATTTTATGGAGTTTCGATTCAACGTAGTTGAAAAAGGCGTTAATGCCTTCGAAGTATTCATTGCCCGTCCACAGCAGATCCTGTTCTTTTTTTGTCAACTCGTTGTACGGCCGGTGAATCGGAAAATTGAATTTGATGCCGTTTTTCAATAAGGGTTTCAGCCACCCGCTCATCGCCTCACTGCGCCAGGGGGCGATGGCACCCTCGTATACGGAGAGTGACTTATCGGGTATGACCAGGTCTTCGTCAATGCCGAGAATTTTACCAAACCCTTCGCAGGTGCGGCAGGCGCCATAGGGGTTATTAAAACTGAAAAAGTTTACCGAAGGCTCTGTGAAGGTTATTCCGTCCAGTTCGAAGCGGTCGGAAAAATACAAGGGCTTGCGTCCGTCAACATGCACTATGCACGCATCATGACCTTCATAAAAAGCAGTTTGCACCGAATCGGCCAGCCGGTAAACCGTATCTTCATTGGTAGGATTGACCACCATCCGGTCGATCAGGATGTGAAGGTCGGCCTCTCCCTTTTTGCCCCCACCGGGGAGTTTGGATTGGAGCAGGTCTTCAATGAATTTTGCTTCACCATTCACCAGCACGCGGGTAAAGCCTTTGCTCAGCAGCAGGTTCAGTTCGTCTTTCAGTTTTTTTCCTTTTTGCAGGGGTGCTGCAATCATTACCCGGGTTCCGGGCGCAAGGGCGTTGATGGCATTCACCACATCGGTTACCGAATCGCGCTTCACTTCTTTCCCGCTTACGGGTGAAAAAGTTTTTCCGATGCGGGCAAAGAGCAGTTTCAGGTAATCATAAATTTCGGTGGTGGTGCCCGCTGTTGAACGCGGGTTGCGGGTGTTTACCTTTTGTTCGATGGCGATGGCAGGCGACACCCCCCGGATATAGTCCACATCGGGTTTTTCCATGCGGCCCAGAAACTGGCGGGCGTAGGCGCTCAGGCTTTCCACATACATGCGCTGGCCTTCGGCAAACAGGGTATCGAACGCGAGCGAGGATTTGCCCGACCCTGATAGCCCGGTAATGACGATCAGCTTGTTGCGTGGAATGGCCACGCTCAGGTTTTTAAGGTTATTTACCCGCGCCCTTTTGATGATAATAAATTCTCTGGGGTCCAGGGTATCAAGGGTCGGTTCAGCGGGAATGGAGGCCACGGGGCAAGTTAAAACGGTTTATTGATACAGCCATAAACGAAAACACCATCGCGGGCGATGGTGTTCGTGCTGAAAGAATTTACGAGGTGTTAATTATCAAAATCCGGGTCGTAGCTCGCTTCGCGGCTGCTCTTGGGGCTGCCGCCTTCGTCATCAAACGAATCGCCCTCGTCACCGGTTGAAAAGTCATCGTCCGATGAGAAGTCGTCATCATCGTCTCCGGTATTGTCAAATTCCTGGGGCCCGGTAGGTTCCATTTCGTATTCGCCCTCGCTGTTTTTGGTAATGGGAATTTTTACCAGGTAGGTGGCGTCTTCGGTTTCGAGCGGAAAAACAAAAATGGGCTCCTTTTTGGCATTCGAAATACGGGTAATGCTGGATTCATACCCGTTGGGGTATTGTTTTTTCAGCAATTCTTTGAGCTCATCGCTCAGGGTTTCAAGGCTCTTGATCAGGCGCTTTTTGCTTACGGCCATAGGGGTTACAAACTCAAAAAATCGGGAACAAATACCAAAATAAAATCCCGATCAGGCAAGAATTTTAAAGATTTTTTTGCGCTGAACCGGAATCTGGCTATCTTTTCCACCTAATTATTAACCAAAACCCCGCAATATCGATCAGCACGTTTACGTTACCTAAATGTGAGTCAGAATGATAGAGAACAAATGCACCGACAGCGAGTTGCTGTCGCGCTATCAACAAGGTAACGAAGACGCTTTTGCAATGCTGCTTCAACGCCACAAGTCGAGGTTGTACACCGCCATATTCCTGATTGTAAAAGACCGGTACGTGGCCGAGGACCTATTGCAGGATACCTTCATCAAAGCCATCAACACCATCCGCGAGGGCCGTTACAACGAGGAGGGTAAATTCCTCCCCTGGATAAGCCGCATTGCTCACAACCTGGCCATTGACCACTTCCGCAGGGAGAAGCGCTACCCGGAAATTATACTGGAAGACGGCAGCCCGCTGATGAACTCCATCCAGTTTGCCGCTGAGTCGGTTGAAGACAAGCAGGTGTGGCTGGATAACCGCAGCCGGCTGAGAAGCTACATTAAAGAATTACCGATTGAACAGAAGCAGGTGCTGATTATGCGGCATTACCTGAAGATGAGTTTCCAGGAGATAGCCGACCGCACCGGGGTAAGCATTAACACCGCCCTGGGCCGCATGCGCTATGCGCTGATTAACCTGCGCAAGAAAATGATACGGAACCCCAATGCCTATGATAAAAACTTTTACCCAGAACGACCTGATCAGGTACCTGTACCACGAGATGACGGAGGAGGAGGAGCGGGAGATTAACAAAGCCCTGCTTACCGATACCGAACTGCGCGAACAATACCGCAGCCTGTGCACGCTGAAACACGAACTGGATGCTTCCCAACTTGAACCCTCGGCCCAAACGGAGTTGAACATCCTGACGTATGCGCGCAATGCTTTGAATAAGGTGAAGCAATAAGTTTTTCACCGCAGCAAGTGCACCCACCCCCTTAACGTGCCGCTGGTGCCGCTTTTGCCCCAGTAGCGCAGCAGCCTATAGTACACCCCGCTGGGCGCGCTGCCCCCGTCCCAGCCTTGCTGCGCATCGCGGGTATAAAATACTTCCTGCCCCCAGCGGTTAATGATCTTTAAATCGGCCTCCAGCATGTGGTCAAACACCATGGGTTTAAACACCGGGTTGTAATCATCCTCGTTGGGGGTAAACACGTTGGGCATGTCAATTACGGGCTCTTCAAACCGGAAGTAGGACGCGATGAAGTTGGGCAAACCTAAAATATTTTTCCGGCCGCTAAGCGAAAGCGCATTACGTTGAGAGTTGCAGGCCGTGCCCTCGCGGTTGGGATTGTGGATTACGGCCATATAGTCTGATTGGTGCGAAATATCGTTGCACTGCGAAATGTAAATCTTCCCATCGGGGGCAAGTTGCAGGGCATTAAGGGAGCCAACAAACTCACCCGCTTTGGTGGCATTCATTTAGTAGTCAGGCAGGTCCAGGTTAAAGTCAACCCTGCGCACCCACTGGCAATTATGGTTTGATAAGGAATACTTGCCGTAGAAGAAATTATGGACGCTGCCGTTAGAAGTTAAGAATTTACCATTACCAGGATCAAAATCAACATTAGTTCCATTAAAAAACCCGGTAACATACAGGCTGCCGGTACCATCGAGGGTCAGGGCGTGGCCGATGTCGCTATTGGCACCCCCAATTGACTTAAGTATTTGCTGCGTGCCGGATGAGTTGAATTTGGCCAGGAAGAAGTTTCCACCATTGGTGTTGAGGCCACCGGTAACATACACATTGCCCGAGCCGTCAACAGCCAGGCGCCTGCC
>CAYNIH010000035.1:7275-15425 GCA_964397115.1 uncultured Roseivirgaceae bacterium
TGAGGCCACCGGTAACATACACATTGCCCGAGCCGTCAACAGCCAGGCGCCTGCCTTCATCACCATTTTGACCGGTAATTTGTTTGGTCCAGGTGTGGCCACCGCTGCTGGTGTACTTACATACGTATGCGCTGCCGTTGGCGCTGTTAATGGTAGGAGTAGTTGAACTCGGATGAAAATCGGCAGTGCCGCTGAATTTACCGGTGATAAAAACGTTGTTAGAGCCATCCAGTGCCAGATCCCAAAGGTCGGTACTACTTGTATTGCCCGGGCCTACAATTTTTGCCCAACTGTAATTGCCGGCACTAGAGTACTTGGCAAAGAAGACTGAACCATTGGCAGTATTCAGGTTGGCTGTTCCGGGCCCTGGGTCAAAATCAAGAGAGGTTTGAGTGCCGAAATAACCGGTTACGTAAACGTTGCCGGAATTGTCCAGGGGAAATATCCCAGCCAAAATCGTCATCACCGCCAACCAAGCCGTGCGCCCACACCAGGTCACCGGTGCTGGTGTACTTACCAAACCAGATGTCGCTTCCAAAGGCGGGGCCAGCGTTTACTGTACCTGAGCCAGGTCGAAATCAATAGTGCCTTTAAAGGCACCAACAACATAGATGTGGTTGCTCGCATCGGAAGTAATGCTTTTGATGAAGTCACTTCCTGTTCCCTGGATTTGCTTTACCCAATTTAAATTTTGCGAATAAACGGATGGAAATTTGGAAAAATAAAATAGCATTGCTACTAGTAATGAAACGTAATGAAACGTAATGAAACGTAATGAATTTTTCATAAGCTTGGGGGTTTTGATTTTACTGAGTTAAAATTAAGCCACTTTAGCCGATATTTTCCCGGCATTTTAGGGGTTATTATTACGTCATTCTTACATGCCTCCACCTTAATTTCTAGTTGTGAACATCCTCCTTCTCCACCAGTTCTATAACACCCCCGTTGCCGGAGGAGCGTTGCGCTCGTATTACCTGGCCTGCGCCCTGGCCGCTGCCGGCATAAAGGTAACGGTGCTCACCACCCACAACCATTTCTCTATTAAAACCACCCGCGAAAACGGTGTAGAGGTACATTACCTGCCCGTTACTTACGACAACCGCTACGGATTTTTCAGAAGGATTTTTTCTTTTTTCGGATTTGTGGGGAGTACTGTGCGCTATGCCGGTAACTTTCGCCATGCCGATATCGTGTATGCCATCTCCACCCCGTTAACCACCGGCCTGGCCGCCCTGTGGATAAAATTCCGGTACCGTATTCCTTACTATTTTGAGGTGGGCGACCTGTGGCCCGAGGCACCGGTACAAATGGGGGTGGTGAAAAACCCGGTGCTGAAATGGACTTTATACAAGCTGGAACGAATCATATACCGCAACGCCCATGCAGTTGTTGCCCTCTCGCCTGCCATTAAGCAAGCGGTTGAACAAACGGGTAAAGCAAAACGGGTTCATCTTATTCCGAATATGGCGGATACGCAGTTCTACCATCCGGAGGCAAAGCACGGTGAGCTGGAAAAAAAATTTAATGTGGAGAAATCGTTTGTCGTTTCCTATATCGGCACATTGGGTATGGCTAACGGGCTGGAGTACATAGTGAATTGTGCAGTACGTAGCCAAGCCGAAAACTTGAACATCCGTTTTATGGTTTGCGGAAAGGGCAAGGTGCAGGAGGAACTCGAGCGCACAATTAGGGAAAAGAAGCTCACGCATGTGTCGGTAATTCCGCATCAAAGCCGCGAAGGGGTAAAAGAATTGCTGAACGTTACCGATGCCGTACTGGTGTGTTATAAACCGCTGCCTGTTTTGGAAACGGGCTCGCCCAACAAGTTTTTCGATGGCCTGGCGGCCGGCAAACTGATCATCATCAATTTTGGCGGGTGGATAAAGGAAGAAATTGAGGCCGCAGGCTGCGGTGTGGCTGTTAACCCCGCTGATCCGGCTGACTTCATTCAGAAGATAAAGCCGTTTCTGTCGGACAACAACATATTGGATGCTTATCAACGTCAGTCACGGCACCTGGCCGAAACAAGGTATGCGAGGCACATTTTGGGTGAGGCCTTTACGGATTTGTTCAAAAAACCATATTTTCAACAATGAAAAAGCGTATCGTTTTCTTCCGACCATCCAAGCCTACCGCATGATGGGGGAGGACGAGACCTTTAACCGAGTGAGTGGTGGCTGTGGGATGATGATGAATCGGTTAGGGTGGTTCGGGCGGAGTTGCTCGACAAATACCCGGTTATTGAGCAGCCGTGTTACGAGTGCTGGGAGGATTGTGAAGAAGAAAATCCGGAAAATGAACCGGAGGAAAACAACGATTAATGCTGGCGGGCGATCAAATCTTCGGCAAATTTTCTGAGCGCTGCTTTTGCGGCTTTGTTCCCGCCAACTTGTTGCAGTGAGCGGAATCCTTTGGTGAAAAAGGTTTTTATTTTTTTCTCGGCTTGTTGCCGGATACCGAGCTGATCCCAGATTTTTTTTACTTCCATTACTTTTTCGGCAGGATTAACCGCAGTAGTTGAAAACCACTTTTCAAGGTTGCTTCGTTGCAGGCTGTTAGCCAACTCCAATGATTTAATAAGCAGGTAAGTCTTTTTATTGGCGATGATATCGCCACCCACCTGCTTACCGAATTTTTCGGGATCGCCAAAGGCATCGAGCAAATCGTCCATCAACTGAAAGCCCATACCAATATTGATTCCGAAATCATGCAGTGCCTTGCAGTTAGCCGGAGTAGTTCCGGCAAGTACACCGCCAAGTTGCAGGCTAAAGCCGAGCAGCACGGCTGTTTTTTGGCGGATCATCCCGAGGTATTGTTTTTCGGTAACTTCTGTCATGCTTTCAAATTCCATATCCCACTGTTGTCCTTCGCACACCTCAGCCGCACACCGGTTAAAGAGGGCTAACACCTTGTTCAATTTTTGAGGTGGCAGGGATAAGAACAGGTTGTAAACGTGTACCAGCATTACATCGCCCGAAAGAATGGCCGTGTTTACATTCCACTTTTCGTGAACGGTTGCTTTTCCCCTGCGTAGCGGGGCGTTATCCATGATGTCATCGTGCATGAGGGTGAAGTTGTGAAAGGCCTCAACGGCTACGGCATAAGGGACAATTTTTTTTACATCGCGCCTGAACAGGGCGTAGCCCATCAGCACCAGCAGCGGGCGCAACCGCTTTCCGCCAAGGCCCATCAGGTAGCGGATGGGCTCATAGAGTGAAGCGGGCTTGCTGCGGAATTTGAGTTTTTTGATCTCCGATTCCAGTAAGGACAGGTAGGCGGTTACCGGGGTTTCCATGGTGGGCAAGTAAACAGAAATTGTTACATCTACCTATATCCGCGCTCCGGACGGGATTTTTTTCTTTGAGCCGGCAGGGGGTTATCGCCATCTTTTGCCAGCACCAGGTCAATCAGCCTGCGGTCAATATCGGTTTTCTTTACTTTAACCCGCACCTGGTCGCCCAGCGTGTAGATTTTCTTGTTTCTCCGTCCGATGATGCAATAGTTTTTTTCATCGTATTCGTAGTAATCGTCTGTAAGGTCGGCCATGCGCACCATGCCTTCGCATTTGGTTTCAATAATTTCAACATAAATGCCCCATTCGGTAACGCCTGAAATCAGGCCATCATAAACGGTATCAGCCGCCATCATGGACATAAATTCAACCTGTTTGTATTTGATGGAAGCCCGCTCGGCATCGGCCGCGCGTTTTTCGCGCTCGGATGAGTGCACGCATTTTTCTTCATAGTCTTTTTTGTTTACCGGTTTTCCCTGGTTTAGGTAATGGTGCAGAAGGCGGTGCACCATCATATCGGGGTACCTGCGGATGGGAGAGGTAAAGTGCGTGTAATGGTCGAACGCCAGGCCGAAGTGGCCTTTGGGGTCGGTAGCATATTTTGCTTTGGCCATAGCCCGCACGGCAATCTGTTGCAACACGTTTTGTTCGGGCTTGCCTTCAATTTCGTCCATCAGTTTGTTTAAGGAACGCGAAATAGATTTTTCATCAACAGTAATGCGGTGGCCGAACTGGCGGGCAAACAGGGCGAAGTCTTTTACTTTTTCCGGGTCGGGGTAATCGTGGATGCGGTACACGAAGGTATTTTTTTCAGTTCCTTTCCTCTGGTTGTACACAAACGTGGCTACCCGCTTGTTGGCCAGCAGCATAAACTCTTCAATGAGTTTGTGGGCGTCTTTGCGCACTTTGGGTACTACCGACAGGGGCCGGCCTTTTTCATCGAGTTTAAACTTAACTTCGGTGGTTTCGAAGTTTACCGCGCCTTTCGCGAAGCGTTCTTTCCTGAGCTTATGGGCCAGCGTATTCAGCAGGGTTAATTCTTCGGCAAACAATCCGCGTTTGGTTTCAAGCACCTGTTGGGCTTCGTCATAGGTAAAGCGATGGTCGGAGTGGATGATGGTGCGGCCAAACCATTCGGTTTGGATACGCGCTTCTTTGTCGAGTTCGAAAACGGCAGAGAACGTTAGCTTGTCTTCTTTGGGCCGGAGGGAACACAATTCGTTGCTAAGCCGCTCGGGGAGCATGGGTATGGTGCGGTCAACCAGGTACACCGAGGTGGCGCGGTCGAAGGCTTCTTTTTCCAGGTTGGATTTCTCGCTGACGTAGTGGGTTACATCGGCAATGTGAACGCCTACGCGGTAGTTGCCATTCGGCAATATTTCAAGTGAGAGGGCATCGTCAAAATCTTTGGCGTCTTCGGGGTCAATGGTAAAGGTGGTTATTTTGCGGAAGTCCCACCGTTTTTTTATTTCGGCCGGAGTTATGCCCTCTTCAATTTTTTTTGCCTCTTTTTCTATCTGCGGAGGAAACCGGAAGGGCAGCCCGAATTCGGCCATGATGGAGTGGATCTCCGCCTCGTTTTCACCGGCTTTACCGAGGATTTCCACGATGCGACCCACCGGGTTACGGTCACCCTCGGCCCAGTCAGTTACTTCTACAACAACTTTATCGTTGGTTTTGGCTCCGTTAAGGTCTTCGGGGTACACATAAAAATCCTGGTGGATTTTGCGAAAGTCAGGAACCACAAAGGCAAAGTTTTTTGATACCGCCACCTTGCCGACAAAACGGGTGCGGTTTCTGCGCACCACTTCCACCACTTTTCCTTCGGGGTGCTGGCCGTGGCGCGAGGGGAAGATGACCACTTTTACGGTATCGCCATCAACGGCCGATTTCAAATCCTGGGTGCGCACGTACACATCGGGCCGGTCTTCGCCAACCGCTACATAAGCGAAGCGTGAACTCACGTGGTCGACTATGCCGGTGAGGGCCTCTTCTTTTTTGGTTGCGCTGGTATAGGTGTCGTTGCTGAGTTGCCTGATGAGTTCTTTTTCTTTCAGGTCGTAAAGGGTGAATGTTGCCGCTTTGATGTCATCTCGTTTCTTCAGGCCTATTTTTTTTACAAGTTGTTTTAAGCTGAACGCACGGCCAGGATGTTGGTTGAGCAGGGCGAGTATGGCCTCCCTGAACCGGGATTCATAAGGATTGCTCTTCGATTTGGATTTGTTGCGTTTGCTCATGCCGTGTGGTGGATGTACTTTTCATCAAGCAGGGGTTGGCCCTTTAGCCGCATGTACAGTTGTGCCAGTACCACCACATCGCTTATGCAGTAATTTTTAATTCGCTCCAGGTCGTTGTCTTTATAGTACACGGCATTTACCTGGCTGCCGTCCATACCGTTTTTGCTGGAAGGAATATTGAAAAGGGCCGCCAGTAAATCCAATGAAGTGTAGTGCTTGTAGTCGCCAAACTTCCACATTTCCAATGTGTCGAGGTGAGGGTTTTCCCACGGTTTACGCCCCGAAAGGTTAAGCAGTGCCGGAAGCGGTAAGCCGTTAACAAGCATCCTGCGGCTAAGGTACGGAAAGTCGAACTCCTTGCCGTTGTGGGCACATAGTTTTGTCGTGTTCGGATCAAGCCGTTCAAGCATGGATTTGAAGCCGGTAAGCACCGTATGTTCATGGTGTCCGTAAAAGACTTTTGTTTTTAAACCCGGTTCACCGGTGTCGGTGTTGATTAACTTTCCCACTGCGATGCAGATAATTTTTCCAAACTCGGCATAAATGCCGGCCCGCTGGTGGAAGAGTTGTTCATCGGTAACGCCTTCTTCGCGTTTCAGGAATGACGCCTTGCGCGACCATTGAATTTTAAGCCGTTCATCGAGCGTGGTAAAGTTATCCGTACAGGCTACGGTTTCAATATCAAGAAACAGAATGTCTTTGTGCTCGGTGATCATGAGTGCAGTATTCCTTCCATATCAATTTCTTTAATAAACATGATGTTTTCTTCGCGGATGGAGTCGGGCACGAAAACAAATCGCTTATCATAAATGGTTTGGCCGATGTAGTAGCTAACCCAGTATTCATTGGTGAGGTGAAAAACGGCCGGGTCGATGGGTTCAACCAGGGCGGCACTTTGCCGGGGTACGGTTTCGAGGAAGTGCCTCAGCACCGAGGTACGTTGCGATTCACCGTTTTTCAGTCCGTATCCTTTGCTGGCCACCAGGGTATTTTCAATAGGAAACGGGTTGTTGTTAATTAGGTACACGTTCCAGGAATCCTTGTCGCCTGCTTGTTTTTTTCTTACTACGGCCAGGGTTACGTTTTTTACTTCGGGTATTTCAATATCGCGCATCATATCCACTCAAATTCAAACATGTGCTGTAACTTTTCTTTCAGCACCGTTTCTACTTCTTGCATATTCTGCGGGGCATTCAGTTCACTGGCCATGGAAGTAACGGCTTTGTCGTGAATGCCACACGGTACAATATACTCGAAATACTTCAGGTTTGTGTTTACGTTAAAGGCAAAACCGTGCAGGGTTACCCATCGGCTGGTCTTTACTCCGAGAGCGCAGATTTTACGGGCCCGTTGGGGATGGGTTTCATCAATCCACACACCGGTAAGCCCGGGGATGCGCCCTGCCTTAATGCCGTACTCCTGTAGGGTAAGAATGACGGCTTCTTCCATCGTGCGCATGTAGCGGTGGATGTCGGTAAAAAAATTTTCAAGGTCGAGCACGGGGTATCCTACAAGTTGGCCGGGGCCGTGGTAGGTGATGTCGCCACCGCGGTTGGTGTGCACGTAGTCGGCCTGTATTGAGGGCAGGTCTTCTTTCGGAATTTTCAGGTTGGCCTCGTCCCCGCTTTTGCCAAGCGTAAACACATGCGGATGTTCACAAAAGATGAGGTAGTTGGCGGTAGGCTGCTGCTCGTTGGCTGGCCGTTCGCGGTTTTCCTTTTTTGTGTCGAGTATTCCGCCAAATAAGGATGCCTGGTAATCCCAGGCTTTTTGGTAATCAATGAGTCCGAGGTGAATGAATTGGGTTTTCCGGTTGGCGGCAGGGTTCACTTCGACTTTTCCAGTTCTTCCTTCAGTTGCACAATCGGTTCTACCGGGTCGGGGTCAATGCCGTTTTCTTTTGCCAGGAAATACGAAACCCAGTCGGTAAGGTGAATGAGGTAGTAGTATTGCTCAAGCAGCGATGCTCCTTCGCCAATGATGTCAATTATCGGGTTTGATTTCCGCTCAAAAAATTCGCGGCAGATTTCCATGCGCTTTTCCACACGCTCGTGGTCGTGGTCGGAGTACATATAAATCACCTGCAGCAAGGGCAGCACATTTTCAGGGAACCGCCAGCCCACAAGTTCGTTGTGGTTCATTTCCGGAAACGTATTGACGTGGGCCAGTTGCTTGGCATTTTCATTGAGTTGCTGTTGAAACCGCAGGGCCATGGCGTGCAGGCGGCTGTCGCAGTAAATTACGGGCAGTTTCCCCTTTAATTTTTTTGCGATGAGTTCGGCCTCGCTTTGAATACCCTTTTCACCGCGGTCAAGAAACTGGATGGCGTTTTCGGTTTCTTTAATAAAGGCAGCGCCAATCAGGTTGGTGTGGTAGAGCACCGAAAGCAACGCAATCATGTTATAGGCCAGCATGGCGCGGGGGCTTTCCGAGCCGCCCGGCAACTGAATGTAAAAGAGGTTGTACTCTTTGGCGATCTCCAGCAATTTTCCGCCCGAGGCAATGGCAATGATGTGCGAGCGTTTGAGCATGGCCTTGTTCAGGGCGGCAATGGTCTCTTCGGTATTGCCGCTGTAGCTGCAGGCGATGAACAAGGTATGGGGGCTTACAAACTGGGGGAT
>CAYNIH010000036.1:0-7685 GCA_964397115.1 uncultured Roseivirgaceae bacterium
TTGTTGCCATGGGCTGCATATTCAGCATGGTACTTATTGGTAAGGTAAATGGCGTTGGGGATACCGATGACAACAATAATGGGGGGCAACATGCCGCTGAGCAGCGTTATCTTGTAACCAAGCAGATCGATGGTGCCCAGTACCCAAACCACCACGATGCCGATAACCACCAGGGGAAAAATCATGGCCCGTACCGAGCGGAAAAACAGCAGCAGGATGAGGCCGGTGATGGCGACCGACAGCCCTAGGAAAAGTTTTAATTCATTATTTACCTGCTGGGCGATAACCGAGCGCACAAAGGGCAGGCCGGCATAGTGTAACTGAATGCCGGTGGCTTGAGTAAACTGATTACCTTTTTCTACGATCTCGTTGGTAAGCCTGATTCGCTTATCGGAGTTAAGGGTTTCCTTTTTTATTGAAATGAGTATGGCTATGGCCCCATTGGTTTCGTTTACAATCTGACCGATATAAAATTTCTGTTTTCGTGCCTCTCCCAGCAGGCTGTCGAGTTCATGCTGGCTGGAAATTTTGCGTTGGAAAATATCCTGCAGGACAAACCGTTTACTGGCAGTATCCTTAGCCATGCGTTTAATCTGCGGCAGGGAGATAACTTCATTCACCCCCTCAATCCATTTTACAGCCACGCAAAATTCACGCAGTTTTTCAAACTTGCGGTATTCAAAAATGCTGCTGTCCTTGAGCCCTACGGCAATGATGTTCCCGTCTTCACCGAATTGTTTTCTGAACTCATTAAAGAATATCTGTTCCGGATCATGGGCAGGAACAGTTCCTCTGAAATCGTAGCTTAATTCCGCATGACGCGCCCGAAAGGCCATAAACACCGTGATACCCAGGATAACCAGGCTTAGCGGCAACTTATACTTAATGATAAAATGGGCGAGGGTCGTCCACATGGCGAATAATAAAGAGTCAAAACTAAGGATTTTTACCTGCTGATGGTAAGCGTACCGGCTGCGTTTAAGTTGCCTGCATCACGCATCTTCACCGGTAAGCACCAGCGAATCTTGATTGAGCAGGCCGGCCAGCACCTGATAGAGCTGGGGCAAGGCTTGTTTAAATTCTCGCGGGCGTTCAAAGAAATTTTCAACGGCTACCGAAAAAAATTCGTGCTCGTTGGTGCAGGCATAGGGCCTGAAGAAAAGAAACTCCGGGTCGGCTTCGTGGCAGATGCGGTACGCAAAAGCATCGAACGTGTTCAATAACTTTTCATCAAAAAACTGGTATTCATCATTGCGGATAAGGTTTTCCAGCCGCAGCGCATGGGCTAACTCGTGTAAACCCACGTTAATGGCATCGGTGGGGTGTACCAGGTAGCCGTCAACAAAACTTTTCCACGACAGCACAATTAACCGGTAGGCAGGATTCACTTCGCCTTTGTGAAAACGCCTGGTAATGGATGAGTAGTAGTTATCCGGATAGATTACAATGCCGGTAAAGTGTTGCAGGTAAACACGCGGCAGGCCAAACGTAAGCTGTACGGCACAGGCACTTATCATTACTTTCATCTCATCGGTAACGGCATCGAACTGGCGGGGTATCCACTTTTTTGACATCATGAAGTAGAGCACCTTTTGTTCAAAGGCATGCCGGTTTTTGTGCGAAAGTTTCTTGTAGTACGAGAAATATTTATTCAAAATTTCCAAGTAAGCCCTGGGAAAAGGCAAAACGGCAGCACGCAGCGGTGCAACCGCCCGGCCAGCAGCCTGATAAGCCTCCTCAACCTGCGCCCGGTATTGAAAAATAATGAATGCCACACCAACCAGTATGATGATGGTTATCATCCTGTTGGGATTAAATCTTTCTTAAAATGCTGTTAATGGAACACGCTTCGGTGAGTTTGGCTTTCAGCGCACTTATGCCAATGCGCTCTTGCTCCAGCGTATCGCGGTTACGTATGGTAACGGTGTCATCCTGCAACGTTTGGTGGTCAACGGTAATGCAGTAGGGGGTGCCGATGGCATCCTGCCTGCGGTACCTGCGGCCGATGGTGTCCTTGTCTTCGTAGTAACAGCGCAGGTCAAATCTCAATTCGTTCAGGATGGTGTGAGCTTTTTCGGGAAGGCCATCTTTTTTTACTAAGGGCAGCACCGCCACTTTGTTGGGGGCCAGTGCCGCAGGGATGCGCAACACCACACGCTCACCACCCTCTTCGCCATCGCGGGTAACTTTTTCTTCTTTGTAAGCCGAGGAGAGTACGGCCAGGAACATCCGGTCTAATCCAATGGAGGTTTCAACAACGTAAGGAATGTAACTCTGATTGGTTTCCGTATCAAAGTATTGCAGTTTTTTGCCGGAGTATTTTTCGTGATTCTTTAAATCAAAATCAGTGCGCGAATGGATGCCTTCCAATTCTTTAAAGCCCATGGGGAAGTTAAACTGGATGTCGCAGGCGGCATTGGCGTAGTGGGCCAGGTTGAGGTGGTCGTGGAAGCGGTAGTTGGTATCGCCCAAACCGAGGGCTTTATGCCACCGCATTCGTTTTTCTTTCCAGAACTCATACCACTGCATTTCCTGGCCAGGCTTTACAAAAAACTGCATTTCCATTTGCTCGAACTCGCGCATACGAAAAATGAACTGACGGGCAATGATTTCGTTGCGAAACGCTTTGCCGATTTGGGCAATGCCGAACGGGATCTTCATCCTGCCGGTTTTCTGTACATTTAGGAAGTTTACGAAAATTCCCTGGGCGGTTTCGGGCCGGAGGTAAATTTTGCTGGCCTCCTCGGCCAGTGATCCGATTTCGGTTGAAAACATCAGGTTGAACTGCCGCACGTCCGTCCAGTTGCGTGATCCGGATACCGGATCGGCAATTTCCAGGTCTATGATTAATTGCCTGAGTTCTGCCAAATCGGATTTTTCCATGGCAGCCTTCAGTCGTTCGTTAAAGGCATCAACCTTCTTCCTGTATTCTGCCACACGGGGGTTGGTTGCTATAAACAATTGCCGGTCGAATGAATCGCCAAACCGCTTGGCAGCTTTTTCAACTTCTTTCCCTAATTTTTCTTCCAGTTTGGCAATGCCGTCTTCAATGAGCGTGTCGGCCCGGTAGCGCTTTTTCGAGTCCTTGTTGTCAATCAGCGGATCGTTAAATGCGTCCACATGCCCGGAGGCTTTCCAGGTGGTAGGATGCATGAAAATGGCGGCATCAATGCCCACAATGTTGTCGTGCAGCATGGTCATGAATTTCCACCAGTACTCTTTGATGTTGTTTTTCAACTCGGCACCGTTCTGGCCATAATCATACACCGCGCTGAGTCCGTCATAGATCTCGCTGGAAGGAAAAATAAACCCATACTCTTTGGCATGGGAGATAACGTTTTTAAACAGGTTGTCCTCTTGGCTCGCCATAAGGACGCAAATATAAGATTTGGCTGAAGAAAGCCTTTCCGGTTAGTGTTCCGCCTTCGAAACCGGCAGGTTTACCGTAAAGGTGCTTCCCTGCCGGTGTACCGACTGAAGCTGAACGGAGCCGGATAGCTTGCCCACGGTTTCCTTCACAATGTATAGCCCAAGGCCTGAGCCCTGTGAGGATTCGTTGCCGCGGTAAAACATATCGAATACCCGTTTTTGAATTTCGGGCAGAATGCCCTGTCCATTGTCTTCGATGTGGAACGAAAACGATGTGGGGGTTATCTGGTGATAAAACCGGATGTATCGCTTTTCCTTGCGCTGGTCGTGGTAGCGGATGGCGTTGGCTATCAGGTTGGTGAGCACTACGCGAAGTCTTCGCGAGTCGTTTTCGATAGTCAACGATTGGGGCACTTCGTTGATAAAGGTGATGCCGGTGGCCTCCGGGCTGTAACGGAGCGAATCCCACACCTCGTTGGCCATTTCGTAAATGTTGATGGTGTCGCGGGAAAGTTGAAGGCGGTTGTTGCGTGAGTAGTCGGCAATATCCTTAATGAAACTGTCAAGATTTTTTACCCTCGCCTGCATCATGCCGAGGTATCTCCTTACCTCATCGGTATTGGTATTGTTAATGGACAGGTTAATGAGGCCGGCAACCGAAGCCAGCGGTGCGCGTAAATCGTGCGAGGTGCTGTACACAAACCGGTCGAGCTCTTCGTTTACCTTTTGAAGCATCTGTTGCTTTGGCGTAATTCCTTGCCGTACTTGTGGTTAATGCTGATCATGAGGTAAACGGCCACCAGCGTTGCAGGGAAAGCAATCGAAAAGTTAATGGCAGCGCTCATTTGCGTGATTTGTCCGGAATAGTTACGGTATGGGATAACGCTTATGTCGGTGCAAAACGACAGGGCAAACAACAGAAAACTAAACATTCCAAAAGCAAGTGCTATGTTGCGCTGGCGGTAATTGAAAACCGCAAATGAGCCGATGGCCACCGGAATGAAATTCACAAAAGCCCCGGTGGCGTTGCTTTCGCTGGAAGCCAGTAAAAACACCAGCAGGTTAAGCGTAGGAAACAGAAAATAATTGGCCACACAATGGTCGTCAATCCGGTGCAGGTAAATAACAATGCACAGTAACCCCAGAGCACCTATATAAAAAGGCGCCAAAATGTAATCTCTCAGATAGAGATCAATCATCAGGTACAAGGTTATCACCAGCATTGCCAGCAACGTGAATTGACCCGACAGCATTACCTGGCGGTATTCACTCCATGATTCGATGTAAGTATTTTTTCCGATGATAAGGTTGCGGATAGCCCGTTTCATGCCCATTCTAAATGTGTTGCAAAAGTATTGTAGGCGGTTCAGCCGGATGCTTGGTTTTTTTGCAGGACATAAGGGATGCAAGATTTTGCCCCAAATTGCTTAAAGTGGTGAATGGGTGGATGGGTTGTTAAAAAGCCGTATTTTGTGGCTATGAAGTCGGTTTTTCAACGCATCGGATTGGCCGTTGCCTTTTCGCCTCGCACGGTGGCCTTACTGGCCGAAGCTGCGCGCTTAAAGCGTTTATGGGAATCTGAACTGGTGGTTATTCATATAGGTCAGGAAAACGAAGCCGACAGCATCCGCATGAGCGAACTCATCCGCCAGGCAGGTCTTCAGCCTGACGAAGTGCAGGTTTTCTGGGAAACAGGTAAACCGGCTAAGTCAATTTTAAAAGTTTGCAAACGGGAGCAAATTGATTTGCTCATTGCCGGTGCACTGAAAAAAGAGAAAGGCCTGCAATTTTATCTGGGCTCAGTAGCCCGGAAGATTTTGCGCAGGGCCCAGTGCTCGGTTCTCATGCTTGTTGAGCCTTCCGTAGCACAACAGGGGCCGAAAAACATTGTGGTAAATGCCGATGACGACAGTCCGTATATGATGCAGGCGCTGCGCCTGGCCTGTAAAATTTCGGTGCTGGAAAAAGCCAACTGGCTTCATGTTGTCCGCAAACTCAAACTGTATGGATTTCTGTCGGCTGCTGAGCAGTATTCCGAAAAGGAGTACGAGTTAAACCGGAACAACCTGGTGCAAAGCGAACTGGATGAAGTACAGCGCCTGATCAATCAAATACCCCATCCCAACGTAAAGATCAACATCAAACTGGTTTCCGGCAAATCGGGTTTTGAATTGGCTCAGTTTGCGCAACGAAAGCATGCTGACTTGTTGATCATCGGAGGTTCGCCCATGCGGCTAAGCATACTCGATCGCGTTTTTCCAAGCGACCTGGAGTATATTTTCTCCGACCTTCCTTGTAATGTGTTGGTTGTTCATCCGCGAAAGGAGGTGACCATTGGATAAATTAAGCCAGATGGAAGTTATGGGCCTGCTAGTTCAACTCGGGGTTATGCTCATTGCGGGCCGTATTTTTGCCGAAGGCGCACGTAAGTTTAAACAACCTGCGGTGGTGGGCGAAATTTTTGCCGGCATCATTCTTGGCCCCACCATTCTGGGTATGCTCTCACCCGAAAGTTTTCAATGGCTGTTTCCCCTTGGCAGCTCTTCCATAGCGCTTGACGGCTTTGTGCAGGTAGCCGTAGTCATGCTTTTGTTTATTGCAGGACTTGAAGTTGACCTGCATATTGTTTGGCAGCAGGGTAAGCAGGCTGTTTTTACCAGTACGTTCGGATTGATCGCCCCATTCCTCATCGGCTTTGGATTTCCTTATCTGTTTCCGGATTTCTTTGGCTATGCCGATGAAGGGAAACGGTTGGCGTTTGCGTTGTTCATGGGCACCAGCATGGCCATTACCGCGCTGCCGGTTATTGCGCGCATCCTCATGGACCTGAACCTCTTTAAAACACGGATGGGCATGCTCATCATTTCCTCGGCCATGATCAATGATTTGATCGGCTGGCTCATCTTCTCGGTGGTGCTGGCCATGATCGGCAAAGGGCATCAGAACATCAGCATTTGGTACACCATCATGCTTACGGTTGGGTTTACCGCATTGATGCTAACCCTTGGCCGGGGCATTATTAACCGCACCTTGCCATGGGTTAACAAACGCCTCGCATGGCCCGGTGGATTGCTTTCCTTATCGCTGGCGTTTTGCTTTATCGCTGCCGCTTTTACCGAATACATCGGCATCCATGCCATATTTGGTGCCTTTATACTGGGCGTAGCCCTTGGCGATTCGGAACACATGAGCGAACGGGCCAAGGAAATTATCCATCAGTTTATCAATAACATTTTTGCTCCGCTGTTTTTTGTGGCCATCGGGTTGAAGGTAAACTTCCTGGTGAACTTTGATTTTTGGTTAACCCTCGTCATCCTGATCATCGCGTTTGCCGGAAAGATTATTGGCAGCGGGTTGGGCACCCGACTGGGTGGGTTCAGGTGGAACGAATCGCTGGCAGCCGGCTTTGGGATGAATGCCCGCGGAGCGATGGAGATTATTCTTGGATTGATTGCCCTGGAAAACGGACTTATCAACGAGAAAGTATTCGTTTCGCTGGTTATCATGGCCTTGGTTACCAGCATGACCAGCGGCCCGTTGATGAAGTGGAGCCTGAGCCGGAAGTGGGGATAACGGTTCAGGAGAATCCTTTTTTCTTCAACTGAATTTCAGTAAGCGGAATAACGGCCGTCAACGCAACGCACAGGAAAATGGCAGACCAAGAAATGGCTGTTTTGAAGTCCATTAATGAAGCGGTGATAAGCTGCACCAGGCAGGTTAAACCGGAAACCACCAGAATGGCATTGGCGCAGTATTGATTGGCATAATCCCAGGCTTGCTGACTGCGCATCGACCGAGGGGTGCGGTAACCGTACCAATGATTGATTTTTTTGGGAGGAAATCGCTTGAATAAAAACGCCAGCGCCAGCATCATGGGTCCCAGCATCAGGTGTAACCAGATTGTGTTGTTCATCGGACAATCATATTGATTTTAGTTCCTTCGCCTTTTCCCAGTAGGCATCCATTTCGGCAAGGGTCATCTCGCCCAGTTTCTTGCCGTCTTTGGCCGACTCCCGTTCCAGGTATTGAAACCGCTGGATGAATTTTTTGTTGGTTCGCTCCAATGCTTCTTCGGGATCGATGTTGATGAAGCGGGCGTAGTTCACCAGCGAGAAAAGCAAGTCGCCAAACTCGGCTGTCGCTTTGTCTTTGTTGATGTTGTTGGGGTTAGCAGCAATAAATTCTTTTTTGAATTCCTGCATTTCTTCCTCCACCTTTTCCCAAACCTGTTCCTTTTTCTCCCAGTCGAACCCCACGCCCCGTGCTTTGTCCTGGATGCGCATGGCCTTGACCATAGCCGGCAGCGATTTGGGCAC
>CAYNIH010000036.1:7695-15400 GCA_964397115.1 uncultured Roseivirgaceae bacterium
TCCCCATACACATGGGGGTGGCGCTCAACCAGCTTGTCGCAAATGGCATTCAGCACATCGGCCAAATCAAAAGCGCCCTGTTCGGAGGCGATGCGGGCGTAAAACACATTGTGCAGCATCAGGTCGCCCAGTTCCTTTTTTATTTCTTCCAGGTTTCCGTCCAGGATAAAATCCGATAATTCGTAGGTTTCTTCAATGGTTAAATGCCGCAAACTTTCCATGGTTTGCTTTTTATCCCACGGGCAGTTTTCGCGCAGTTCATCCATGATCGTCAGCAGCCTGTCGAAGGCCTTTAATTTGGCCTCACGGTTTAAATCGGGCCTGGCACGCGGTTTTTTCATGAACGTTGAACGTAATGGTAAATAAGGCTGTTGTATCTTTGCGCAAGGTAAAAATCGCTAACCCTTTTACATAATTATTCATGACCGTTTTCCTTCTTTCCATCAGCATCCTGGCCATTTTTTTTGTGCTTATGTCCGTTCGCCTTTTTCTGGTAAAGGATGGCGAATTTAAAGGAACCTGTGCTTCGCAAAGCCCGTGGCTGAATAAGGAAGGCGCTACCTGCGGCTATTGCGGTAAAACGCTTACCGCCACCGACACCGCCTGTGGGGATCCGGAAGGCAAAACCAAACCCCTGCCGGAGATAGGAAAGAAGTAGAATCAGAATCAGGTTTATTTCTATTTTTGATCAATCATCATCACGTTACGTGTCATTAATCAAATCTATCTCTGGAATCCGCGGAACCATCGGGGGCAAGCCCGGTGAAAATTTAACCCCGCTGGATGTTGTGAAGTTTACTGCAGCCTTCGGTGCCTGGATTATCACCAGGAAGGGAAAGAAAGTTGTGGTGGGGCGTGATGCCCGGCTCTCGGGCGAAATGGTTAGCTCGCTGGTATGTTCCACCCTGCAAGGCCTCGGCCTTGACGTAGTTGACCTTGGCTTATCCACCACGCCAACCGTAGAAGTGGCCGTACCGATGGAAAAGGCTGGAGGAGGCATTATCCTCACTGCAAGCCATAACCCCATTCAGTGGAATGCCCTTAAACTGCTGAACGAAAAAGGCGAATTTATTTCAGCCGAGGATGGTGCACAGGTATTAGCGTTAGCAGAAAAAGAAAATTTTTTATTTGCCGAAGTAACCAGGCTGGGAAAATATACTTACAATGACACCTACATCAACAAGCACATCGAACGTATTCTGAAAAGCAGGTGGGTGGATGCAAAGGCCATCAGGAAAGCAAAATTTAAAATAGCCGTTGATGCCGTAAATTCAACCGGAGGCATAGCCGTGCCGCTGTTGCTGAAAAAGCTTGGCGTAAAACAGGTAGTGGAACTGTACTGTAACCCAAACGGAAAATTTCCGCATAACCCCGAACCACTACCCGAACATATTGCTGAAATCTGCCGGGTGGTGAAAAAACAAAAATGCCACCTCGGCATTGTGGTTGACCCCGATGTTGACCGGCTGGCCTTGGTGCAGGAAGACGGCAAGCCCTTTGGCGAGGAGTACACCCTGGTAGCCGTGGCGGATTACATACTGAAAAACAAAAAGGGAAACACGGTTTCCAACCTTTCTTCAACGCGAGCACTGCGCGATATAACTAAGAAGGCCGGAGGAACATATACCCCAGCCTCTGTGGGCGAAGTGAATGTGGTAAAGGTAATGAAAGAAACCCGGGCCGTTATAGGCGGTGAAGGCAATGGCGGAGTGATTTTTCCTGAACTTCATTACGGCCGCGATGCGCTGATGGGCATTGCGCTGTTTTTAACCCACCTGGCGAAATCGAAAATGAAGGCCTCCGAACTCCGCAAAACTTATCCTGACTACTTCATATCGAAAAACAAAGTTGAACTTACCCCAGGAATAAATGTTGATGCCATCCTGGAAGCGGTAAAACAGAAGTACAAGAATGAGCGAATCCATACGGCCGATGGGGTAAAAATAGATTTTGAACACACCAAAGAATGGGTACATCTGCGCAGGTCAAATACCGAACCGATTATCCGGATTTATGCCGAATCGCCTGGTAAGCAAGGCGCTGAACGGCTGGCCGAACAACTCCTGGCCGATATCCGGCAAATCGCTTCCTGACATCTTTTTTTATTCTGACTTCTGACTCTGAACCTGTCGGTTTTTAAAACCTGACGGATTTAGTTTACTTTAAGATGCTTATTTTTGTTGCCTGATTCGTTTGCCAATGAGGATATACCTCGATAACGCAGCCACCACCCCGCTTGATCCGGAAGTGTTTGAAGCGATGAAGCCGTTCATGCTGGAAGACTACGGTAACCCCTCGTCCACGCATGCCCACGGGCGTAAGGTGCGTGCCGCCATTGAATCGGCACGGAAAAAGATTGCTGAACTCCTCAACTGTACACCGGGCGAAATCATTTTTACTTCCGGGGGCACCGAAGCCGACAATGCCATCCTGGTGTGTGCAACCGAAACCTTTGATATAAAGCACCTGATTTCATCGTCCATCGAACATCATGCGGTAACCCACACCTGCGAAACCCTGGCCGCCAAAGGCAAGGTGCACTTGCACATGGTAAAACTGGATGAGTTGGGTCATGTGGATCTGAACGATCTGGAAGTGCTGCTGAAAAAGTACCCACAGGCGATGGTGTCGCTCATGCACGCCAACAACGAAATCGGCAACCTGCTGGATATTCAAGCGGTGGGCGACTTGTGTGAGCGTTACGGAGCTTTTTTTCATTCAGACACTGTGCAAACCGTAGGCCACTATCGCCATGACATGAGGCAGTTAAAAATATGCGGCATGACAGCCGGGGCGCACAAGTTTCACGGTCCCAAAGGCGTGGGCTTTATGTACATCCGTAAAGACAAAAAAATACATCCCTTCATCCATGGCGGGGCTCAGGAACGCAACATGCGCGGAGGCACTGAAAATGTGTACGGGATTATCGGGATGGCTAAAGCGCTTGAAATCGCCTACCGCGATATGGACGACCATATCCGTCATATTCAATCGTTAAAAGCCAGGATGCTTGAAAAGCTGAAAGAGCAAATTCCGGGGGTGCGGTTCAATGGCGATTCGGCCAACCTCAGCCGTAGTTTGTACACCGTGCTCAATGTGAGCTTGCCCGAAACGGACGACAGCAACCTGTTGCTGTTTAACCTCGACCTGCAGGGGGTTTCCGCATCGGGCGGAAGTGCGTGCTCCAGCGGGGCCTCTACCGGCTCGCATGTGCTTGCTGCACTTTATCCGGGCTCGAAACGCGCAGCGGTACGCTTCTCATTCAGCAAATTCAATACACCCGAAGAAATTGATTATGCCGTAAATACCCTAGCCGAACTGTACAAGGTAGAAGCCTGAATCAGTTCACCGCATACACGTTGCTTCCAAACCGTTTGATGATTTCCTGTTCAAGCGCTTCGCGGTGATCGGGATGCGCAATGCGCATCAATTCGGAAGCACGTTGCCGCAAATTCTTTCCGTACAGGTAGGCTACACCGTATTCGGTTACTACGTAGTGAACATGGGCGCGGGTAGTAACAACTCCTGCACCCTGCTTCAGGTACGGAACAATTTTGGAGGCTCCCTTTTTGGTAACCGATGCCATGGCGATTATCGGTTTACCTCCTTCTGACAGGGAGGCCCCACGGATGAAATCCATTTGGCCGCCCACCCCCGAATACTGGTATGAGCCGATGGAGTCGGCACACACCTGCCCGGTCAGGTCAATTTCGATGGCGCTGTTTATGGCCACAACTTTTGGATTGGTGCGGATGATGCGGCCATCGTTTACATATTCGGCCTCCAGAAAGGCAAACTCAGGGTTATCATCAATAAACCGGTACAGATCGCGCGAGCCTATCGCAAAAGAGGTTACGGTTTTGCCACGGTGCTTTTTCTTATACTTATTGGTTATTACCCCTCTCTTCATCAGGTCAATCACTCCGTTGGAAAACATTTCGGTATGTATGCCCAGGTCGATGCAATGGGTAAGACTTTCTAGTACGGCATCGGGTATGGCCCCAATGCCGAGTTGCAGCGTGCTGCGATCTTCTACCAGTTCGGCAACATACTTGCCAATGGTACGGTCACAATCGGTAATGCTGGCGGCATAGTTTACTTCCGGCAACTCGTCATCGGCTTCCACCACCGCATGGATCTGGTCAATATGGATAAAGCCATCGCCATGGGTACGGGGCATGTTCGGATTAACCTGTGCAATAATGTATTTGGCATGTTTTGCTGCAGCACGGGCCACATCCACCGATACACCCAGCGAACATAATCCGTGTTTGTCGGGTGGCGATACCTGCAGCAGGGCAACATCCAGCGGGAGAATTTTTTTTTCGAAAAGCCGTGATATCTCACTTAGAAAAATGGGTACATAATTCCCGCGACCGCTGTTAATGGCGCTGCGGATATTTTCCGATACAAAAAGCGAATTGATGTAAAAACTTTCGGCATAGCGGGGTTTAGCCAGCTCCAGTTCGCCAAGGGTGCTCACGGCAACCAATTCCACATTCTTCAATTCCGGTGCGCGTGTGGCAAGGGCCTTCAGAAGAAACTGGGGAGTGGCTGCACTGCCGTGAATAAATACCCGGTTATTCGACTGGACTGCGTTTACTGCCTCGGCTGCTGATAACTTGTTGGGATACATGATTACAATTATTTAGCGCGAATTAACGCCACAAGTTAGTGGGGTTGTATGAGATCCGTCAGGTAATTCTCTAATTTTAGTCGCATGAGTTTTTCGGTATCGTTAATCGGATCAGGCAATTTGGCCTGGCACCTTGCCCCGGCCTTGGATAATGCGGGATATCCCGTACGGGAAGTGTACAGCCGGAATGCCCAGCATGCTAAGAAGTTGGTGGAGCGCCTCTATGATGCCCAGGTTAAGGCCACCCCCGATTTTTCAACCAGTCCGTCCAGGTTATTTGTTGTTGCTGTTACTGATGATGCCATTGAGCAGGTAGCCCGTGAGATTATTCTGCCGGATGAGGCCATCCTGGTCCACACTTCGGGTAGCCAACCGCTCGACAAGCTGGCCTTTGCTGCGGCCTCCGGCACAGGTGTGTTCTATCCGCTTCAAACTTTTACAAAGGGAGTGAAAGTGGATTTCCGAACCATACCTGTTTTTGTCGAAGCGGACTCGGAAGAAATTTTGCATGAACTGTTGAATATGGCCGGAGCATTGAGCAGGCAGGTTTTTCAGCTTACCTCGCGGGAGCGGCTTGCGTTGCACCTGGCTGCGGTAGTTGCTTCTAACTTTACTACCCACATGCTTGCGCTGGCACATGAAATTGCCCAGCAACATCACTTGAATTTTGAATGGTTAAAGCCGCTTATTGCCGAAACCATCAACAAAACCTTTCAGGTAGGCCCTCACCAGGCGCTAACCGGGCCGGCCAGAAGGGGCGACTTTGAAACACTGGATCGGCACCTCCAGCTTTTGCAAGATAACCCGGGAGTAGCTGAACTCTACCGGCTGATCAGCCAGCATATCGTTGACCGGTACCTGCCCGGAGACGATGAATAAAAAGACCGCCTGCAGCGACCTTGGTACTTAACTTAATGAGTAGCAGGGTTAACCGTTCATTGAAAGAAGGAATTCTTCATTATTGCGCGTTCCTTTCATCTTCGACTGCAGGAATTCCATTGCTTCGATGGAATTCATGTCGGCCATGAATTTGCGCAAAATCCAAACGCGCTGTAATTCTTCTTCCTTCATTAGTAACTCCTCGCGCCTGGTGCCCGATGCCGGCACATCAATAGCCGGATAAATCCTACGGTTAGAAAGTTTGCGATCGAGTTGCAACTCCATGTTGCCGGTTCCTTTAAATTCTTCAAAGATAACTTCGTCCATTTTGGATCCGGTATCAATCAGGGCGGTAGCAATAATGGTCAGTGAACCGCCATTTTCAATATTCCGTGCTGCACCGAAAAAGCGCTTGGGTTTATGCAAGGCATTGGCATCCACACCACCGGAAAGAATTTTTCCGGATGAGGGAACCACCGTATTGTGTGCCCGCGCCAACCGGGTAATGGAGTCAAGCAGGATAACCACATCATGACCGCATTCGACCATGCGCTTGGCTTTTTCCAGCACAATGCCGGCAACTTTCACGTGGCGTTCGGCCTGCTCGTCAAACGTTGAGGCGATTACTTCGGCCTTCACGCTGCGGGCCATGTCGGTTACTTCTTCGGGCCGTTCGTCAATCAGTAATACGATCAGGTAAACTTCGGGATGGTTTTCGGCAATGGCGTTGGCAATGTTTTTCAGCAACACCGTTTTTCCGGTTTTAGGCTGGGCCACGATCATACCGCGCTGGCCTTTTCCGATGGGAGCAAACAAATCGAGAATTCGGGTTGACATGTTATCCGGTGTGGTACTAAGCCTCAATTTTTCTTCCGGGAAAAGCGGGGTGAGGTACTCAAACGCCACGCGGTCGCGGATCTCTTCAGTGGTTTTTCCGTTAACCGATTCAACTTTTAATAGGGCAAAATACTTTTCGCCCTCTTTAGGTGGCCGAATGGTGCCTTTAACGGTATCACCGGTCTTTAAACCAAATAACTTAATTTGAGAAGGAGAAACATAAATATCATCGGGGCTGGCCAAATAGTTATAGTCGGACGAGCGCAGAAAACCATAACCATCCTGCATAATTTCCAACACCCCTTCGTTGGCGATAACGCCATCAAAATCTTTTATGTTGATCTTTACCGCAGGTTGCTGGTCATCGCGGGGAACGGCCGGTACCTCCGGTTCTGTTCCGGAAACCGGTTCTTCCATCGTGTTCATCACGGGTGACGGGGGCTCTTCGCTGAATCGGGTAACGGTGGAGTCAAAATCTACATTGAGTGAACTGAGCAATTCATCGGAGGATAGTTCTTTTTCAGGTTTGGGGGCAACGTTTTCGCGCCTCCGCGGGCGCAGGGTACGTCCCTCCGCTGTTACTGTTGATGATTTCTTGCTTCCAGGAGCTTCACCTGTTATGGCTTGCTGATCGAGAATTTTGTAAACAAGCTCCTGCTTGGAAAGTTTTTTGGCATTCTTAACACCCATTTGCTCGGCAATGTCTTTCAGTTCAGAAAGCAGCCTGACGTTTAAGTCATCAATTGTGTACATGTTGTAAAGTAAAAGTAATGGTTACGTGTATTCCGGTATGGCGGTAATCAGATTAGTTCTGAAACGAATTCAATGCAGATCACAGGTGAAGAACAGTCAGTAAGAAAAGTTGATGTATATAGTTAATCGGGCCTGAAATGCCCGTTTGACCCTGCAAGTATAGGGCAAATTTAAACACAAACAAATAGTTCAATACAATTTGTTCGTTAAGCCCCTTTACCGTCCGTTCAAAAACCTAATTTTACACCTTCATATTTCGTACTGATAACCAAACTGATTATGCTGCAGGTTACCATTATCCGGGAAAACCGCGAGGTTGCGATTGCCGGCCTGGCCAAGCGCGGGTTAAAAGATGCTGCCGGGTTAATCGACAAAGCCCTTGAACTGGATCAACTGCGAAAGCAGGCCCAGCAGAAAGTCGATGACCTGCGGGCCCGATCGAACGTTGAAGCCAAGCGGATTGGAGAGTTGATGAAAGTGGGCCGGGCAGACGAAGCAGCGCGATTGCGTATGGCAGTGGCCGCTGACAAAGAAACCCTGAAGCAGGTTGAAGGCGAGTTGGCCGCGTATGAGGAGCAGTTGAAGCAACAACTTTATAAA